>DASVMA010000382.1:0-11769 GCA_036384595.1 Cellulomonas sp.
CCGAACACGATCTCCCGGCTCAGCCACGACGACCCGATGTGGCGCACCACGTTCAGCGTGTGGAACACGTCGTTCATGTGGAACATCGACGCGACGAGACCCAGCACCAACGCCGGCCCGATCGCGTACAGCGCCGGGTCGGTGACCTTGTCGACCGACTCCTTGCCGAACCGGCGCGAGGCCACGACCTGGACGACGCCGAGGACCACGAAGGCCCCCACGCTCATCTGGGCCAGGACCGTGAAGATGATCATCGGCAGCTCATGGGTGTTCATCGGTTCACAGCTCCCCGGGGTTGGCCACGAACCCGGTACCGGACCCCGTGGGCTGAGCATCGCGATGCGGCGTGATCACCAGACGCGGTCGCGTGATCGCCGGATCCGGCAGTGGCTCGGCGGCCGCCAGCGTCCCGTGCGCGGCGCGCAGCTCGTCGATCGGACCCCACCCCAGGGCACGCGACGGGCACGCCGCGACGCACGCCGGGTCCTCGCCCTCGGCCCGGTAGTCCGCACACATGTCGCACTTCGTCATGTGACCTGTCGCCGCATTGAACTGCGGCGCCGAGTACGGGCATGCCCACTCGCAGTACCGGCACCCCACGCACTTGTCCTGGTCGACCGTGACGATCCCGTCCGGCCCCTGCGTCATCGCCGTCGTCGGGCACACCCGCACACAGATCGGGTCCTCGCAGTGGTTGCACGCGATCGACGTGTAGTACGAGAACACGTTCGGCACGAACGTGTCACCGTCCTGCTGCCATGTCCCGCCCGCATACTCCGCGACCCGCCGCCAGGACACCCCCACCGCATGGTCGTGCTTGTCCTTGCACGCCACCGAGCACGCCTTGCACCCCGTGCACAGCGTCTGATCGAAATAGAAACCCAGCTTCTCCGCCATCGTGATCTCCCCCTCAAGCCTTCTCGACCTGGACCAGGGCGGTGTGCTGCGCATTCCCCTTGGACACTGCTGTCGGACGCCAGCTGGTCAACGTGTTGACCGCACCACCGACGTCGACCCCGTTCTTGTCCGGCGCGTACCACGCGCCCTGCGGCACGGAGAGGACTCCGGGCGCGATGCGCGGCGTCACCCTGGCCGGCAGCCGGATCCGGCCGCGGTCGTTGAACACCTCGACGAGGTCGTCGTTCTCGACCCCGCGCGCGGTCGCGTCCACCGGGTTCATCCACACGACCTGCGGGTGGGCCTCGCGCATCCAGTCGACGTTGCCGTAGGTCGAGTGCGTGCGCTGCTTGTAGTGGTGCCCGATGACCTGCAACGGGTACTTGGCGTTGGTCCGCGCCTCCTCGGCGCCCTCCCACGTCGCGATGTGCTCGGGGATCGCCGTGATCTTGTCGCCCTCCGGCAGCACCCAGGTCTTGGCCATCTCCCAGAGCTGCTGCGAGAAGATCTCGATCTTCCCGGACGGCGTCGTCAGCGGGTTCGCCACCGGGTCGTCGCGGAAGGCCTTGAGACCGATGTTGCCGCTGGCGTCGGGCGACTTGACCTTCCAGACCCCCATCTCACGCAGGGACGCGAAGTCGGGCAGACCAGGGACCTTGGGCTGCGAGTCCTCCACCACCTGGCGAACCCAGTCCTCCTGGCTCTTGCCCTCGGTGAACTGCTGCTCGACGCCGAGTCGCTTGGCGATCTCGGTCATCATCTCGTAGACCGTCTTGGTGTCGAAGAGCGGCTCGATCACCTTGTCCGCGACGATCGCGTAGCCCATGTTCCCGGCGCTGCCCTGCTGGACGATGTCGAGCTGCTCAGCGTTCGAGGTGTCGGGCAGCAGGATGTCGGCGTACCGCGCTGAGACCGTCATCTGGTTGTCGATCACCACGATGAACTCGCACTTGGTGTCGTCCTCGAGCAGCTTCGTCGTGCGGTTGATGTCCGCGTGCTGGTTCGTCAGCGCGTTGCCCGCGTACTGCCACACCATCTTGATCGGGACGTCGAGCTTGTCCTTGCCCTGCACCCCGTCCGCGAGGGCGGTCATCTCCGCACCGCGCTCGATCGCCTCGGTCCAGCCGAACACCGAGATCGATGTCTTGACCGGGTTCGGGGTCGACCCGAAGGCGTTGACCATCGGCAGCCCGTAGGCGCCCTCCCGCTCGCCCGTGCCACCGCCGGTGACGCCGATCGAACCCGTGAGCGCCGCGAGCGTGAAGATCGCCCGCGACTGGTTCTCGCCGTTGGCCGAGCGCTGCGGACCCCAGCCCTGGCTGATCTGCACCGGACGGGACGTCCCGAGCTCGCGGGCGAACCGCACGATGGTCGAGGCCGGAACCCCGGTGATGGCCGCGGCCCACTCGGGTGTCTTCTCGACGCCGTCCGAGCCGTCGCCCATGACGTACGCCTTGTAGGAGTTCCCCGCCGGGATCCCCTCGGGCATGTGCTGCTCGTCGAAGCCGACCGTGTAGGTGTCGAGGAACGCCTGGTCGTGCAGGCCCTCGGAGATCATCACGTGCGCCACGCCCGCAATGAGCGCGGTGTCGGTGCCGGGCCGCAGCGCGATCCACTCGTCGGCGATCCCCAGCGCCGTCTCGGAGTAGCGCGGGTCGATGACGATGGTGCGCACGTCGTGCAGCTTCTTCGTCTGCTGGGTCACGAACGTCTCGCCGCCGCCGCTCATGCGGGTCTCGAGCGGGTTGTTCCCGAACATGACCTGGAGCTTCGTGTTCTTCGCGTCGTCGAAGCTGTTCGAGCCGATCCAGCCGCCGTAGTGGTAGACCACCGCTGTCTCGATCTGTGCCGCGCTGTAGTCGCCGTAGTGGTTGAGATAACCCCCGACGCAGTTCATGAGGCGAGCGACGGGAGTCTCCGACGGCGGCCAGCTGCGTGTGATCGTGCCGCCGAGCGTCCCGGTGCCGTAGTTGAGGTAGATGGACTCGTTGCCGTAGTCCTTGATCAACCGTTGCATCGTCGAGGCGATCTCGTCGTACGCCTCTTCCCAGGTGATCTGGTCCCACTGCCCTGCGCCCCGCTTGGTGCCGGGTCTGCGGCGCATCGGGCTCTTGAGGCGGTCGGGGTTGTAGATGCGGTGGCGGATCGACCGACCGCGGACGCACGCACGGATCTGCTGCGTGCCGAGCGCGTTGTCGCCCGTGTCGTCCGGCAGCACGCGCACGATCTGGCCGTCCCTCACCTGCATCCGCAACGGGCACCGGGAACCGCAGTTCACGTTGCAGGAGGACCACACGATCGTGTCGGCAGCGCCGGCCGCGGTCGGCGTCACCGCGTTCGCAGGACCGACTCCGGGCAGCAGCCCGAAGGATGCGCCTGTGCCGACAAGGGCGGCGCCACCGCCGACGATGCCCGACCACTTGAGGAACGATCGGCGTGGGATCCCGCTGGTGGGGGGTTTCTCGGTCGTCCCGGCCGTCATGGTGTTCCTCTCGGGCTTCGCGATGGAGCGCTCGATCGCTCCGGTGCGTTCCCTTCATGTTGGTCGGGATTGAACGGGCGGCCTAGGGCATTGGTCCTATGACGAACAGCCCCACGAATCTCATCCGACCTGCTGGAACGCACGAATTAGTCACTCTCAAATGCGTTTTTAATTGCGCTCCGCGCCGTGGTCACGCGCGCCCGGGCGTCATCGTCCGACCCCGCGGCTACAGTGGCGCGGTGCGCGTGACCCAGGAGCTGAAGGAACTGCTCCAGCTCCCCGACTTCCGCAAGCTCTTCGCCGTGCGGCTCGTGAGCCAGGCCGGCGACGGCCTGTTCGAGGTCGGGCTGGCGACCCTCTTCTTCTTCTCCCCGCAGAGCGCGAGCACCGCCACCGGCGTCGCGTCGGCGTTCGCGGTGCTGCTGCTGCCGTTCACCATCGTCGGCCCGTGGGCCGGCGTGCTGCTCGACCGGTGGCGCCGGCGTCAGGTGCTCGCGTTCGGCAACCTGCTGCGCGTGGTCATCACGCTCGTGATCGCGCTGCTCCTGCTCACCCAGGGGGTCGGGCCCGCGGTCTACGTCCTCGCGCTCCTGGACCTGTCGATCAACCGCTTCCTGCTGTCGGCGCTGTCGGCAGGCCTCCCCCGCGTCGTGCGCGGGCCGCTGCTCCTGACCGCCAACTCCGTGACGCCGACCCTCGGCGCGGTCGCGGCGGGCGTCGGCGCAGCGATCGGCTTCGTGCTCGGCCTCGCGCTCGAACCGGGCCGCACGAAGGACGCCTCGATCCTCACGATCGCTGCCGCGGTGTTCGGTGTGGCTTCGGCCCTCGCGACGCGCATGAGCCGGGACCTGCTGGGCCCCGACGCGCTCGCCGACGCGCGCCAGCTGCGTCGTGCGCTGTCAAGCCTCGCCCACGGCCTCGTCGCGGGTACCCGGCACCTCGTCGCACGCCGCACCCCGGCGTGGGCGCTGGGCATCATGGCCGCGCACCGGTTCCTCTACGGGGTCACGTTCATCGCGCTCATCCTCATCTCCCGCAACCTGCTCGCCGACCCGGCCGACCCCGCCGCAGGCCTCGCAGTGTTCGCCACCGCGCTGGGCGCCTCGGCCGCCGGGTTCGTCCTCGCGGTCGTCCTGACACCGATCTTCAGCCCGATAACGGGTCCGCATCTCTGGATCACGATCTGCATGACCCTCGCCGCAGTCAGCCAGGTCGTGCTCACCGTGTCCGTCTCGAACGTCGCCGTCATCGTCGGGGCGACGGGGCTGGGCCTCGCAGCGCAGGGAGCGAAGATCGCCGTCGACACGATCGTGCAGCACGACACGGCCGACGACTTCCGCGGGCGGGCGTTCGCGCTGTACGACGTCCTCTACAACGGAGCGTTCGTCGGCGCCGCTGCCCTCGCGGCCTTCACGCTCCCGGACACCGGCCACTCGCCGTGGCTGTTCGGGGCCCTCGCCCTCGCGTACGTGGTCGCTGGCTTCGTGTACCTGGCAGGTTCACGCCGCGGGGTCGTCCTCGCCACCTGAGCAGCCGCCGGACCGGGCGCAGCAGCCGACCCTCAGTGGGCCTGGTCGGCCCACCAGCTCAGGAGCGCCTCGCGGGCATCCTCCACGCCGAGCGGGCCGCGGTCCATCCGCACCTCGAGCAGAAACTTGTACGCCTGCCCGACGACGGGCCCCGGGGGGATGCCGAGGATCGCCATGATCTGCGCACCGTCGAGGTCGGGCCGGATCGAGCGCAGTTCCTCCTGCTCACGCAGCGCGGCGATGCGCGCCTCGAGGTCGTCGTACGCGGCAGACAGCCGGTCGGCCTTGCGACGGTTGCGCGTCGTGCAGTCGGACCGCGTGAGCCGGTGCAGACGTTCGAGCAGGTCACCCGCGTCGGTGACATAGCGGCGCACGGCCGAGTCGGTCCAGCCGCCCTCGCCGTACCCGTGGAACCGCAGGTGCAGCTCCGTGAGTCGCGCGACGGCCTGCACCGTCGCCTTGTCGAACCGCAGCTCGCGGAGCCGTCGGGCGACGAGCTTGGCGCCGACGACCTCGTGGTGGTGGAAGCTGACGACACCGCCGGCCTCGAACCGTCGGGTGGCGGGCTTGCCGATGTCGTGGAGCAGCGCAGCGAGGCGCAGCACCAGGTCGGGGCCCGGGACGGGGCCGTCGGGACCCGTCTCGAGCGAGATCGCCCGCTCGAGGACCTGGAGCGAGTGCTCGTAGACGTCCTTGTGCCGGTGGTGCTCGTCGCGCTCGAGGTGCAGCGCGGGCAGCTCGGGCAGGACGTGCTCCGCGAGGCCCGTGTCGACGAGGACCTCGAGACCAGGTCGCGGCACCGGGGCAAGCAGCAGCTTCGTGAGCTCGTCCCGCACCCGCTCGGCGGACACGATAGAGATGCGCTCGTGCATCTCGCGGATCGCCTCGAGCGCGTCGTCGTCCACGGCAAAGCCCAGCTGCGCGGCGAACCGCGCGGCCCGCATCATGCGCAACGGGTCGTCGTCGAAGGACTGCCGAGCAGCCACAGGCGTCCGCAGCAGCCCACGCGCGAGGTCCGTCAGGCCGCCGAACGGGTCGACGAACGTCAGCTCCGGGAGCCGGACGGCCATGGAGTTGACGGTGAAGTCGCGCCGCGACAGGTCGCCCTCGAGCGAGTCGCCGAACGCGACCTCAGGCTTGCGCGACGACGCGTCGTAGGCGTCCGTCCGGTACGTCGTGACCTCGACGACGACGTCCTCGCCGCCGTGGCGTCGACCATGCCGGCGCGCACCGATCGTGCCGAACGCCTTGCCGATGTCCCAGTGTGCGTCGCCCCACGCAGCGAGGATCGCCTCGGTCTCGTCCGGGCTCGCCGACGTCGTGAAGTCGAGGTCGGCACTCACCCGTCCGAGGAACGCGTCCCGGACGGGGCCACCGACGAGCGCGAGCTCGTGACCCGCCGCCGCGAACGTCTGCCCGAGCTCGATCGCCTCGGGCGCGAGGCCCGCGAGCACCCCGAGCGCACGACGCTGGAGCGCGAGCAGTGCGCCCTGATCGGGCGCGCCTCCCCCGGAGGTGGCGGTCACGGACGGGTCGGTGGGTGGCACAACGCCCAAGCGTGCCAGATGCCGAGGCCCCGCGAACGCGCCGATCGGGCATCGGACGCGGGCCGGACGTGCACAAGAAGGGCACGAGACCGACGCGAAGGGTGAAAGCCGCGAACCGGAGAGTCGTTACAGTGTCGATATGTCGAGCCCAGCGCGTGACGGAGGCGTCCCCACGCCACCCGGCGGTCACGCCCTGCGGATCGACCCGCGCGCGCTCGGTGAGCGGGCCGTGGCGCACGTCCTTCCCGTGGTCGAGGAGACCTCCGCAGGCGGGCTCGTCGTGCGCACGGAGCACGGCGTCCACCACGCCGCCGTCATCGCGCGTCGCAACCGGGCGGGGCGCCTCGAGTGGTGCCTGCCCAAGGGTCACCTCGAGGGCGACGAGACCCCTGAGCAGGCGGCCGTCCGCGAGATCGCCGAGGAGACCGGGATCGTCGGTCGCGTCGTACGCCGGCTCGGCATCATCGACTACTGGTTCACCGGCGACGACCGCCGCGTCCACAAGGTCGTGCACCACTTCCTCCTGGGGGCGGTCGGCGGCGAGCTGAGCGTCGCAGGCGACCCCGACGGTGAGGCGGAGGACGTCGAGTGGGTGGCTTTCGCCGACCTCACGGCACGGCTCGCATACCCGAACGAGCGGCGGCTCGCCGAGGCGGCACACCTGGTGCTCGCCAGCGGGGCATGAGTCCGTCGCGCCTCGCCCACGTGGTGCCCCTCCGGTGGCGGGCTCTGCTGTGCGTGCTGACGCTGGTCGTGCTCGGCCTGGGCGGGGCGGTCGGTGGACCGATCGGGCCCGGCCCGGCCTCGGCGGCCACCCCCGCGGCCACGCCGGCCGCCGGCGACGTGCTCGTCCAGGTCACCGCGATCGAACCGCAGGTCCTGCAGCCCGCCCAGGACCTGGTCGTCACGGCGACGATCCGCAACAACACCCCGGCAGCGCTCACGAACCCCCGCGCGACGCTGCGCATCAGCCGGTACCGGCTCGCGTCGACCACCCAGCTCGAGACGTGGGCCGGCGCGGCGGTCACGGCGGACGCCGGCAAGGCAGTCGGCTCGGTCGACATCCCCGGACCTCTCGCGCCCGGCATGAGCGTCCAGACGACCCTGACGGTCCCCGCGTCGGCGTTCGCGCTCCTCAACACCCCCGACGCCTGGGGTCCCCGCGGCCTGGCGGTCGAGCTCACGGATGCCGGTCGACGTCTCGGTCTCGACCGCACCTTCCTGCTGTGGCTGCCCGACGAGACCGCGCCGACGCCGTCACCGGTCAGCGTGCTCGTCCCCGTGGTCGGCCCGGCGTCTGCGGCCGTGACGACCGCGGCACCCACGCCGGTACCGAGCCCCACCCCGGCACCGACGCCGAGCCCGACGGCGAGCGCAGACGCCTCGGCGGCCGCGCTCGAGCTCGACGCCCAGACGAGCGCGACCGGACGCCTCCGTGCGGTGATCGACGCGACGGGCCACCATGCGGAGGTGTCGTGGGCCGTCGACCCCTCGCTCGTCGAGGCCGCGGCTGGGGGCGGGTCGAGCTCGAGGTCCTGGCTCGCTGACCTGACGCAGCGCTCCACGCGGCGCGACGTCCTCGCACTGCCCTGGGGCGACCCCGACCTTGCCGCGATCGCGCACGCCGACCGGCCCGACCTGCTCACGCTCGCCCGCGATGCATCCGCGAGCTCCTCCGCGACGGTGTTCGGCGGGAGTCCGCAGACCCAGCTGATGTGGGCCGCCGACGACATCCCCGATGCGACGACAGCCTCGCTCGTGGTCCGGTCCGGGGCACGCTCACTCGTCGTCGGTCCCCAGGCACTCACCCAGACTGAAGGGTCGACGCCGACACGGTCGGGAACCGTCGCGGTCCAGACGAACGCCGGATCGCTCACCGCCCTCGTCCCCGACGCCGCGCTGACGGCCGCGCTGACCGACGCGAACGCCGTGGACCCGGACGCCACCCCCGCGACCGCGGCCCAGCGGGTCCTCGCGGAGACCGCCGTCGCTGCGCACGAGAAGGCCTCGGCCGGGCAGCACCTGCTGGCTGCCCTCCCCCGCGACTGGCTCCCGGACGTGCCGATCGTCCAGGCGCAGCTCGACGCGCTGGCCACGGCACCGTGGGTCGAGCTCACCTCGGTATCCGGGTTGACTGGCCGTGCGCGCGACGACGCGGCCCGTACCCCGTTGCCGACCAGCACGCGCAGCGCGCAGGAGCTGTCACCCGCGCGGGTCGGTGCGCTCGGCGACGCCCGGACTGCGGTGGCGGCCTTCGCGACAGTCGTCGCCACGCCCGACGCCCTGCTCGCCGGCCTCGACCGTGAGATCCTCAGCCCGCTCTCGGTCGCGTGGCGCGACACGCCCGTGAAGCGCAGCGCTCTCGTCGACACCGTGCTCGCCGACGCCAACGCGCGACGCACCGGCCTCTCGGTCCTGGTCAGCCCCAAGTTCAACGTCATCGCGAGCGCGACCCAGATCCGCCTGACAGTCCACAACACGCTCTCTCAGGCCGCGAACGTGCGCGTCGACCTCCGCCCGCGCAAGGCCTGCCTGGCAGTGCCGGACGGCCCGACGCCGGCAACCGTGGCTGCCGAGAGCGACGAGATCGTCACGGTCGACGTGCAGGCCAACGCCAACTGCGACGTCGCCGTCGACGTGTACCTGCTGGCCCCGGACGGCACCATCGTGGCGTCGCCCGCCCAGTTCAGCGCGCGCCTCGCGCCCACGATCGAGAACGTCGGGACCCTGGCCGTCGGCGCCCTGCTCGCACTCGGACTCGTCGTCGGCGTCGTCCGGACGGTCCGGCGCGGTCAGACCGCGAACCGCGGTGCCCGGGTCCCGGCGCTGCCCGCCGCCGCGCAGCCTGAGGAGGACGCCCCGTGACCGTGCCGACCGACCCGATCAAGCCGGTCGTCGACCCCGGCGCCGAGCCCCCGCGCGGCTCGACCGCGAGCCTCGGTCGTTCGACCGCGCTCATGGCCTCGGGGACGACCGTGTCCCGCGTCCTCGGTGTCCTGCGCGGCACGATGCTCGTCTGGGCCATCAGCCTCAACGGCAACGCGGCGAACGCCTTCGCGGCGGCGAACAAGCTGCCCAACATCCTGTACGTGCTCGTGGCCGGCGGCGTCCTCAACGCGATCCTGGTCCCCCAGATCGTGCGCGCCTACCGGCGGGCAGACGGCCAGGAGTACGTGGACCGGCTCCTGACCCTCGGGATCGCGCTGCTGCTCGGGCTCAGCGTCATCCTGACGGCGGCCGCACCGTTCCTCGTCGCGTTCTACTCCGACTTCCCCGACCCGGCGGTCACGCGGCTCGCGGTCCTGTTCGCGTACTGGTGCATCCCGCAGATGTTCTTCTACGGGATCTACTCGTTGCTCGGCCAGGTGCTCGCGGCGCGCGGGAGCTTCGGCCCGTACATGTGGGCTCCCGTCGTCAACAACATCGTCGCGATGGCCGGGCTGGCGGTCTTCATCCTGGTCAACGGGCCGTTCTCGAGCCATCGGGCCTTGTTCAACGACCCCGGCTGGTGGGGTGCGTCGCCGATCGGGCTGCTCGCGGGGACGTTCACGCTCGGCGTCGTCGTGCAGGCCGTCGTCCTGGTCGTGCCGCTCTACCGCAGCGGCTTCCGCTACACCCCGCGCTGGGGTTTTCGGGGCGTGGGTCTCCGGTCGGCCGGGCGCGTCACCTACTGGACGTTTCTGGGGCTGCTCGTCGGCCAGGTGGGGGTCTGGGTCGTCAATCTGGTGACGACCCAGGGCGGCAGCAACAGCATCTACGACAACGCCTTCCTGATCTTCATGCTGCCGCACTCGATCGTGACGGTGTCGCTCATGACGGCCCTGTTCACGCGGCTCTCCGAGCGCGCCGCGGCCGAGGACGTGAAGGGCGTGCGCGCCGACCTGTCCCTCGGGCTGCGCACCGTCGGCCTGTGCACCGTGCTCGCGACAGCCCTGATCGCCCTCCTCGCGTTCCCGCTCAGCCGGGTCCTGTTCCCCACCGAGCTGTCGAGCGTGCTGGGCGACCTGGCCCCCGTCATCGTCGGGATGGTCGTCGGTCTCGTCGCCTTCGGCGCCTGGTCCCTCGTCCAGCGCGTCTACTACGCCTACGAGGACGCCCGCTCGATGATCTCGATCCAGGTGCTCATGGTGGTCGTCCTCATCGGTGGGACCCTCCTGGCGCGCCTGATCCTCGCCCCCCGGTTCTGGGCCGTCGGCTCCGCGTGGGCCATGACGCTTTCCTACGTGGTCGGTGCGGCCCTCGGGCTCGTCGCGGTCGGCCGGCGGCTGCACGGCATCGACGCGCGCCGGGTGGTGCAGGTCCACGTCAAGGCCGTCGTCGCGGCGGGCCTCGCGACGGTGCTCGCCGCCCTTGTCATGCACCTCCTCGGCCCGGTGGGTGGCTGGGCGCACGCCGTCGTCATGTGCGTCGTCGGCGGTGGCATCCTCACGGCCGCGTACGTCGGACTGCTCGCCGCGATGCGCGTCGAGGAGCTGACGGTGCTGGTCCGGACGGTGGCCGGACGGCTCGGCGGTCGGTGGGACGCGCGACGCGGCTGACCGTCCGCGTCTAGCATGGGGTCTCGGCGCACAGCCGGACTCATGAACCGCAGGAGGTCTGGTGGTTGACGTCGTCGGACGTGGCACGGTGCTCGCGGGACGCTATCGCGTCCTCCAGCCGCTCGCGTCGGACCTCGAGGGTTCGCCCGCGTGGCAGGCGACCGACCAGATCCTCGACCGTTCGGTGCGCGTCCGCATCCTCGTCTCCGGCAACGTCCCGCAGGCGCTCGATGCCGCTCGGCGTGCCGCCCTCGTCTCCGACCCCAGGCTCGTGCGCGTGCTCGACGTCGGCAGCCACGAAGGCGTCAGCTACGTCGTGACCGAGGAGGTGCGCGGCCCGTCCCTCGCCGACCTGCTCGCGCGCGGACCACTCACGGGTGACCAGGCCCGCGCGATCGTCGGAGAGGTAGCCGCAGCGCTCGAGATCGCGCGCCGCCGAGGCGTCCACCACCTCGCCCTGCGTCCGTCGGTCGTCCACATCACGCCCGACGACCGGGTGCTGCTCACGGGCCTCGCCTTCGACGGTGCGCTGCTCGGCCAGGGGCTTGGCGACGCGCGCACGACGACCCGCGCCGACACCGTCGGCCTCGTCCGGCTGCTGTACGCCGCCCTCACGGGCCGCTGGCCGGTCGGTGCCCAGGACCTCGTCCCGACGACCGGCCTGGGTTCGCTGCCCGCCGCGCCGCTCGCCGCCGACGGACCGGTGCCTCCGGGTGACCTGGTCCCGGGCGTCCCGGCCGACCTCGACACGCTGTGCGTCGTGACGCTCGGCTCGA
>DASVMA010000383.1:0-5917 GCA_036384595.1 Cellulomonas sp.
CGCCACTACTGCGGCGCTGCCGGCCTCGTGGCAGGCCGTGACCGCGACGTCGTCCGACTCGTCGGCCCGAGCGACCGCCTCGACGGGCGCGCAGCCGGCCTCGCTGTCCTTCACCGTCGACAAGCTCGCGACGACCCAGACGTCGGTCACCGGCTCGCTGACCGGGCTGGCTGCGCTCTTCGGTGGCACCGTGCCCGCGTCGGTCACCGTCGCGACAGGCTCAGGGTCGAGCGCGACGGTCACGAGCATCGACCTGACGAACGTCACGACGTTGGACGGGTTCGCATCCGCGATCAACGCGGCGGGCGCGGGCATCTCCGCGACCTTGATCAACGTCTCCGCGACCGACTCCCGGCTCCAGCTGACGGGCAGCTCCACAGGGTCCGCGTCCGCCTTCGACCTGTACTCCGGCACGGTCACCGCCGCCGACCTCGCCTCGGCCACACCCCCCGCTGCTGTCGTCGCGCGCGGATCGGCCACGACCACGGCGCAGGACGCCCAGATCACCCTCTGGCCGGGGACCGGCTCGGCTCAGCCCGTCACGTCCTCGTCGAACACGTTCAGCAGCATCACGAGCGGTGTCGACCTGACCGTGTCTGCCGTGACCGCAACCGGCACGGCGCCCGTCACGATCACCGTCGCCCGCGACAACGCTGCGTTGAAGACGTTGGCGTCGGGCCTCGTCGCGAACATCCAGACGGTGCTGTCCGAGATCGCCTCGCGCACGCAGAGCACGACGACGACCGGCACGGACGGGCGGACCCTGGTCACGGGTGGGGTCCTGTCCGGCGACAGCGCGGTTCGGGGGATCAACGACTCGGTCCTGTCTGCTGCCTCGGCCCCGGTGAACGGCATCTCGCCGTCGACCATCGGCATCGTGCTGAGCAAGGACGGCACGATCTCGTACGACGACACCCTCTTCTCGGCGGCGCTCGCCGCTGACCCGGCCAAGGCGCAGGCAGTCGTCGCCGGCATCGCCGACCGGCTCGCGAAGATCGCCACGACACAGTCCGACCCGACGACCGGTGCCCTCACGCTCAAGATCCAGGGCCAGCAGAGCTACCGCACCACGCTCAACGACCAGGTCAACAGCTGGGACAACACCCTGGCGATGCGCCGTGCGGCGCTCGAGAAGACGTATGCCGCGCTCGAGGTGTCGCTCAGCAACCTCAACGCTCAGTCGTCCTGGCTCACCAGCCAGCTCACGTCGACCTCCACCACCGCCTGACCGACCGAAGGGCATCACGCACATGTACGACGTCCGCTCGCGGTACCTCGCCGACACGGTGGCGACGGCTGGGCCTTCCCGTCTCCTCACGATGCTCTACGACCGTCTGGTGCTCGACGTCGAGCGCGCGGAGGTCGCCTTCGAGACGGGTCAGCTCAGCGAGGGGACCCGGCACCTCGCACACGCCGAGGACATCGTCGCCGAGCTCATCTCGAGCCTCGACACCGACGCGTGGGACGGCGGGCCGGGGTTGCTGTCGCTCTACTCCTACCTCCACTCCGAGCTGCTCGGGGCGTCGCTCGCGGGCAGCCCGGAGCGCGTCGCGGCGTGCCGTGGGCTGATCGTCCCCTTGCGCGACGCCTGGCGTGAGGCGGCGGTCCTCGACTCGCCGGTGCTCCCGCTGCAGCGCACCGCTCCGGTGCTCGAGACAGCGGGCCTCGGTGTCCTCGGTGTCGGCTGACCTCCTCCCGCGGATCGCCGCTCCTGTCTGGGAGGCGGCCTGGTCGGCAGCGCTCACCGACCTGGAGCTCGACCTTGCCCAGGCCGAGGCGCTGCTCCGCGCCGATCACCTCGCCACGGCGGGCGGCGCGACGGAGACCAGGGCAGTCGCCGTCTGGCACCCCCCGGTGGGCCTCGGCCCGCTCCCCGCCTCGCTGCAGGTCCGCGCCGTGGCACTCCTCGACCGCCAGATCAGCGTGGGCCGCCGCATCGCCGAGGCGGCCAACCTCAGCCGCCGTCAGGCCGCCGCCGCCGAGGGCATGCGCAGCCGCCCGCCGGCCGTCCCCGTGTACATCGACACCGAGGGCTGAGCAGTCCCCGAGCTCGCAGGAAGGTCGCACCGAGCGTCCCAGCGGGTGACGCGCTGACCGGACAGGTGCGACACCACGGGACACACGGTGACGTAGTCGCTCCGCCAGGCGAGTGAACGTCGACATCCGGCGCCCGAAACCCTCAGTCACCTGCCGCGTCACCCGATGGGGACGACGAGCACGGATTGCTCACGCAGCAGGCCACGGACCGGCCGACCCGAGCACCACTGTCGGTGAGGTGGACGTCTCCATGTCCGTGTTCAACTCTGTGAGCTCCGTGGCGCTGAACAGCGCCCTCGACGGGCTCGCGCTGCGTCAGCGCACCATCGCGGAGAACGTCGCGAACATCAACACCCCCGGCTACCAGGCCAAGCGCGTCCAGTTCGAGACCGCCCTGGCCCGCGCCGTCGAGCAGGGCTCCGGCGTGGCGACCTCGACCGTCGCCCGCTCGCTCGAGCCGACCCGCCAGGACGGCAACAACGTCAACCTCGACACCGAGACGACGCTCAACATCGACACGAACCTCCGCTACCAGCTCGCGACCCAGGCGCTCGACCAGACGTACTCGACCGTCCGTACCGCGATGAGGACGAGCTGATGAGCATCTTCGGGGCGATCGGGATCGCCGGCTCGGGCATGACCGTCAACCGCAAGTGGCTCGACGCCGTCAGCGACAACCTCGCGAACATCTCGACGGTGCGCCGGACGAGCGAGGCTGCGTACCAGGCCAAGTCGGTCGTCGTGAGCGAGATCCCGACCGCGAACGGCGGCGGGGTCCAGGTCGCCGGCATCGCGCTCGGCTCTGCCGTGGGTCGGGTCGTCTCCGACCCGACGAACCCGCTCGCCGACGCGCAAGGAAACGTGCGCCAGCCCGACATCGACATGTCGTCCCAGATGACCCAGCTGATCATCGCCCAGCGCGCCTACCAGGCTGACGCCGCCGTCATCGACCGTGCCAAGGCCACCTACGAGGCAGCCCTCCAGATCGGACGTTCCGCATGAGCATCCCCGCCGTGTCCGCGATCAGTGCGGGCATCATGCCGGTCGCACCGACCGGGTACCTCAGCTCCCCGAGCGGGGTCACCGGTGCGTCCGCGACCGGCTTCGCCTCCGCGCTCGGGTCGGTCGACCAGCTGCAGCAGATGCAGTCGACGACCGACGGGCTCGCCGTCAAGGCCGTCACAGGCAGCCTCACGGACGTGCACGACTACACGATCGCGGCCGCCGAGTCGAAGCTCACGATGGAGCTGACCGCGGCGGTCCGCAACAAGGCCGTCGACGCGTTCAACGAGATCATGCGGATGCAGGCCTGATGCCCACCCAGGTCACGGCCGCGTTCGGCCGCTTCGCGTCCACGCTCAAGCAGTTCACCGTCGCGCAGCGCACGCTCGCCGTCATCGGTCTCGCGGTCCTCCTGCTCGGCGGGTTCGCCGTGGCGAACTGGGTGTCGAAGCCGACGATGGGCCCGTTGTTCACGAGCCTGTCGGCGACCGATGCGAGCGCGGTCGTCGACCAGCTGACCGCCCAGGGTGTCGCCTACCAGCTCGCCGACGGCGGCTCCACGGTCCTGGTCCCCAACGACAAGCTCTACGCGATGCGGCTCAAGCTCGCGGCCGCCGGGATCCCGGCGAACGCCGACGGCGGCGGCTACTCGCTGCTCGACAAGATGGGGATGTCGACGTCGGAGTTCCAGCAGCAGGTCACCTACCAGCGTGCGCTCGAGGGTGAGCTCGCCAAGACGGTCGGGGCCCTCCAGGGCGTCGACGCGGCGACCGTCAAGCTCGCGATCCCGCAGGACACCGTCTTCGTCGCGACCAAGGCTGACCCGACCGCATCGGTCTTCATCCGCACCAAGGCCGGCGTGACGCTCAGCACCGACCAGGTCCAGGCGATCGTGCACCTCGTCTCGGCGGGCATCCAGGGCATGAAGCCCACCGACGTGGCCGTCATCGACTCGACCGGCAAGGTCCTGTCGACCGTCGGGGGCGAGCTCCTGTCGGGTTCGGACGGCCAGCAGACCGGCGACTACCAGGCCCGGGTCAGCGCAGCCGTCCAGGTCCTGCTCGACCAGGTCGTCGGGGTCGGCAAGTCCGCGGTCACGATGAACGCCGTCCTCGACTACGACAAGACGCAGCGGACGACCGAGTCGTTCACGGCGGCCCCCAACAACCCGGCCCTCGCCTCGTCGAAGAAGAGCGAGACGTACACGGGCAACGGCTCGACGGCGACCGGCGTCCTGGGTCCCGACAACATCGCGGTGCCGAGCGGGAACTCGACGGCAGGCACGTACGCGTCGGCCAGCGAGGACGTCACGAACGCGATCGACAAGGTCACCGAGCTCACGACGACCGCACCGGGCAGCGTCCGCCGCCAGTCGCTCGCCGTCGCGATCGACGCCAAGGCCGCCGCCGCGATCGACATGACCCAGCTGACCGCGATGCTGAGCGCCGCCGCCGGGATCGACACGACCCGCGGCGACACCATCGCGGTCCAGGCCATCCAGTTCGACACGTCCGCGGCGAAGAACGCGCAGGACGCGCTCGCCGCCGCCGACGCGCAGGCCGCGAAGGACGCCTCCACCTCGCTCGTCAAGCAGGGAGCGATCGCCGGGGTCATCCTGCTCGTCGTCCTCGCGCTCTTCATCGCCGGGGCCCGCCGCTCGCGTCGCAGCCGTCGCGAGTCGCTCGACATCGGGGAGCTGTCGCGGCTCGACCGCGACGCCGACCCGCTCGGGATCGGCGCGGGCGCTGACGGCCTGCCCGCCCTGCCCGCCGGGATGGCACCCGTGCCCGCCCTGCCCGACGCCGTCGCGATCAAGCGCGCCGAGATCTCCGCGCTCGCCGACGAGCAGCCCGCTGAGGTCGCCGACCTCCTGCGCGGCTGGCTCGCCGCCCCGAGCGGCCGACGCTGATGGCCACGCTGACCGGCACGCAGAAGGCCGCGATGCTGCTCCTGCAGCTCGGCCGCGACCGGGCTGCGCGTGTCATGGCGCAGCTCGACGTGACGGAGATCGAGGAGCTGACCGTCGAGATCATGCGCCTCGAGCGCATCGACCAGACGATGGCCGACGACGTCCTCGAGGAGTTCTACGACGTCTCCGTCATCGGCCCCGGCGTCGGCGGCGGCGTGGCGTACGCGCAGGCGCTGCTCGAGTCGTCGCTCGGCACCGAGCTCGCCGCCGGCATGCTCGAGCGGCTCCAGACCTCCATGGCCGGGCAGCCGTTCGAGTTCCTCCAGCACGCCGACGCACGCCAGGTCATCTCGCTGATCAGCGGTGAGCACCCGCAGGCCGTCGCGCTCGTGCTCGCTCACCTGCGTCCCGAGCACGCGTCGGCCATCCTCGCGGGCCTCGGGTCCGAGCTGCAGGGCGAGGTCGCGCACCGCATCGCCCTCATGGAGCGAGCGTCGCCCGACGTCGTGGCCGTCATCGCCGAGAGCCTGATGCGCAAGGCGTCCACCGTCCTGACGCCGCGCGAGATGTCCGCGATCGGCGGGGTCCAGCCGCTCGTCGAGATCATCAACCGCGCCGACGCGACGACCGAGAAGGCGATCCTCGAGGGTCTCGAGGCGCGCGACGTCGAGCTCGCCGAAGAGGTCCGCAGCCGGATGTTCGTCTTCGGCGACATCGTCCTGCTCGAGGACCGGGCGCTGCAGCTCGTGCTGCGCCAGGTCGAGACGGCCGGGCTGTCGGTGGCCCTCAAGGGTGCCGGCCCGGAGGTGCGGGAGAAGATCCTGCACAACCTGTCCGAGCGTGCGCGCGAGAACCTCGAGGAGGAGATCGAGCTGCTCGGGCCGGTGCGCCTGTCGCAGGTCGAGGACGCCCGCTCCGGCATCGTCCAGATCATCCGCCGGCTCGAGGAGAGCGGGCAGATCGTCATCC
>DASVMA010000384.1:0-7839 GCA_036384595.1 Cellulomonas sp.
CCACCGTAATCGGGCCGACGGGCCCGGCGGTCCCGTCACGCACCGTCAGCCGCGGCGATCACCGATCGGACGGCGTCCAGGCGCTCGCGCCACCGGGCGAGGGCCGGCGCGTCGGCGCGGACGGCCTCGAGCAGGGCGGGGTCGACCTCGGGCCGGTCGACCCGGATCGCGCCGTCGACCGGCAGGAGCGGGTGCGCGACGACGTCCGCCGTGAGCAGCTGGGCGGTGGCGAGCCCGCACGCGTAGGGCAGCTCGGGCAGGGCCGCCGCGAGCGCGATCCCCGCGGCGAGGCCGACCGACGTCTCGAGCGCCGACGACACCACGACGGGCAGACCCACCTGCTCGGCGAGCCTGAGGCACGCGCGCACCCCGCCGAGCGGCTGGACCTTGAGCACCACGATGTCCGCGGCGTGCGCCCGCCCGACCGCCAGGGGGTCCTCGGCACGGCGGATCGACTCGTCGGCGGCGATCAGCACGTGGGTCCCGCGCCGGACGGCCGCGAGGTCCGCGACGGTCGGGACGGGCTGCTCGGCATACTCGAGGCCACCCGCGGCCCGGTCGAGGACCGCGAGCCGCGCCAGCGCGGTGTCGACGTCCCACAGCCCGTTCGCGTCGATGCGGATCGCACCGCCCGGCCCGATCGCGTCGCGCACGGCCTCGAGGCGCGCGATCTCGTCGTCGAGCGTCTGCCCCGGCTCGGCGACCTTGACCTTCGCGGTGCGGCAGCCGCCCGACGCGGTCACGATGCGGTGCGCGGTCACCGCGTCCACGGCAGGGACCGTCACGTTGACCGGGATGTGGGTCCGCACCGCGGGCGGCCACCCGTCGTCGGCGGCCTCGCGCGCCGCGCGCCACCACGTGGCCGACTCCGCGGCGTCGTAGTCCCAGAACGGCGAGAACTCGCCCCAGCCGGCCGCCCCGCGGACCAGGACGCCCTCGCGCACGGTGATCCCCCGGAAGCGGGTGCGCATCGGGATCGAGTACACGTGCAGGTCAGGCATGCCCCCAGGCTACGGCCGCCCGCAGCACACCCCTGCTGCGGTCCGCCTACGCTGGGCGCGTGAGCGAGATCCCCGCGAAGGTGTCCGAGACGTTCGACCCGAGCCGCTGGCGCACCGTCGCCGGGTTCGAGGACCTGACGGACATGACGTACCACCGCGGCGTGGCGCGAGGCGTGGCCGACGACGGCGCGCCGAGGGAGCGTGACCTGCCCGTCGTGCGGGTCGCGTTCGACCGGCCCGAGGTCCGCAACGCGTTCCGCCCCCACACGGTCGACGAGCTCTACCGCGTGCTCGACCACGCGCGCATGAGCTCCGACGTGGGCACCGTGCTGCTCACCGGCAACGGCCCGAGCCCCAAGGACGGCGGCTGGGCGTTCTGCTCGGGCGGAGACCAGCGCATCCGCGCGCGCGACGGGTACCGGTACACGGACGACCCCGACGCGCAGACCGCCGACGCGATCGACCCGGCCCGCGCCGGGCGCCTCCACATCCTCGAGGTGCAGCGGCTGATCCGGACGATGCCGAAGGTCGTCGTCGCGGTCGTCGGCGGGTGGGCCGCGGGCGGCGGGCACTCGCTGCACGTCGTGGCGGACCTCACGATCGCGTCCCGCCAGCACGCGCGCTTCATGCAGACCGACGCGAACGTCGGCTCGTTCGACGGCGGGTACGGCTCGGCGCTGCTCGCACGCCAGGTCGGCCAGAAGCGCGCGCGCGAGATCTTCTTCCTGGCCCGCGAGTACTCCGCCGAGGACGCGCTCGCGTGGGGTGCGGTCAACGATGTCGTGGACCACGACGACCTCGAGGACGCCGCGCTCGAGTACGCGCGGATCATCGCGACGAAGTCCCCGCAGGCGATCCGGATGCTCAAGTTCGCGTTCAACCTGGCCGACGACGGCCTCGCCGGCCAGCAGGTCTTCGCCGGAGAGGCCACGCGGCTCGCGTACCTCACGGACGAGGCGGTCGAGGGTCGCGACGCGTTCCTCGAGCACCGCGAGCCGGACTGGTCGGGCTTCCCGTACGCGTTCTGAGGGGTGCTCGCGCGCCACGCCTGACGCGGATCAGCGGCTCACGAACGCCCACGAGAGCAGCGAGACGAGCTGGCTGACGACGTAGGCCGTGCCGATGAGGAGCCCCAGCAGCACGACGCCGGCGCCCAGCACCGCCCCGATCGCGTGCACGCGCTCCTCGTGGTCCTCGCCGTGGTCCGACGTGATCGTGGTCATGGAACCACCGTGCGTCAGGGCGGGCGCACGCGGATCAGCCCACGGGACCGACCCCGCGTGGGCGGGCTCCCCCGGCGGGAGCAGCCGTGCCGACGCCGCCTCCACCCCGGGGCGGAGCCGCGGGGCTCAGCCCAGGGTCAGCGACCCGCTGCCGGCCGGCACGAGCTCGACCCAGGTGGTGCCGGGTGCGAGGGTCACGGGCGAGCCGTCGGCCGCGACGAGCCGCATCGGGGTGTCCTGCGCGTCCTTCTGCCACCGGGCGGCCAGCGTCTTGCCGCCCGTCGCGACGACTGCGTCACCCGAGCCCACGAGCGAGTAGGTCGGGACCGGCGCACCACCCTGCGCACCGAAGCCGGTGTTCGGGTGGTCGGCCGTGATCGTCACGACGTTGGTCGCGGACAGGCGCGCGCCGCTCGCCGCCATCGCGGGTGCCGACCCCTCCGAGCGCAGCCACGACGTCCCGTCCCAGGACCAGCTCGGGTTCGACGCCGTCGACAGGTGCAGGGACAGGGTCGTCGTCGGTGCTCCGCCGACGACCGCGGCCGCGGACTCGAGGGTGCGGGCGAACGCGAACTGCTCGCCGGGCGCGGCCTGGTGGTCGGCGTCGGCCTGGCCCCAGAACGTCGACGGCGAGCCGTACACGTTGTGCGGCGCGGGACGCGTCGTGACGCGGTACAGCCCGGCCGCGCCGGCGTCGTTGCTGATCGTCTGCGCGCCGCTCGCATCGACGAGTGCGAGGATTCCCGGCTGCCCGCCCGAGTACACGATCAGGCCGTGCAGGGGCGCGACGATCAGGGGGTCCATCGGTCGGACCGAGCGCACCGGTCCGACCTCGCCAGGGACCTGCGAGTGGAAGATCGCGACGAACCGCGACACCTCGAACTCGACGATGGTCTCCCAGACCACATCGGCCTGCTCAAGGCCGGACTGGGGGCGCGCCGCCGCCGTGTTCTCGATCTTGACCGCGAGGGCCGGGCGCTGGGCGACGTCGCCCTCGACCCCGGTCAGCGGCCAGGTCGGCGGCAGGACGGGTATGGCGGGTGCGGGGGCAGCCCCCTTCGCCGGGTCGACGGTCGGCGCGATCGTCACGGTGACGGGCGCCGGCGGCGTCGTCGGAGCGGACGAGGCGCACCCGGCCAGCGCGAGCGCGCACAGCAGACCGATCGCGGCCGATCGCATCGCCGACGTCAGCTCGCGCTCATCGAGCCGGAGCCGTTCGGCACGAGCTCGACCCAGGTCTTCCCTGCGGCGAGCTTGATGTCGGTCCCGTCGGCTGTCGCGAGCGTGAGCGGCGCGTTGGTCGCGGTCTTCGTCCAGGTCGCGGCGATGGACTTCCCGCCGGTCGCGACGAGGGCCGTCCCCGAGCCCACCAGCTTGGTCTCGGGAACCGGGTTGCCCGCCGGGTCGACGGTCCCGGAGTCGACGAGGGTGACGCTGAGTGCGATGACGTTGGTCACGGCGAGCCGCGCGCCCGAGGCTGCGGTTGCGGGCGCCCCGGACTCCGAGCGGAGCCAGGTCGAGTCGGCGGCGTTCCAGGCCCAGCTGGGGTGCGACATGCCGGACAGCTGCAGGTTGACAGCGGCGGCAGCGGTGCCGGAGACCACGGCCGTCGCCTGGTCGGCCGTCCGGGCGAAGTGGAACTGCTCCGGCGGCGACGCCTTGTGGTCGGCGTCCGCCTGGTTCCAGAACGTCGTGGGTGTGCCGAAGACGTTGTGCGGCGCCGCGCGCACGTTCGAGCGGGCGAATCCTGCGCCGCCGCCGTCCTGGCTCAGGGTCTGCACGGCCGCCGCCGAGAGCGCGGCGACGAACTTGGGCTGACCGCCCGAGAACGCGATGAGGCCGTGCATCGGGGAGACGATCGCCGGGTCCATCGGGCGAACCGAACGGATCGGGCCGACCTGGTCGGGCACCTGAGACTGGAAGATCGCGACGAAGCGCGTGATACCGCCCTCGACGACCTCCTCCCAGATGATGTCGGCCTGGTCGATCCCCGTCTGCGGGCGGACCTCCGGGGGGTTCTCGACCTTGATCGCGAGCGCCGGGCGCACGGCGACATCGGCGGCGGCGACCCCCGTGAGGGGCCAGCGCGCCGGCACGACGGGCGTAGGCGCGGCCTGCTTCGCGGGGTCGACGTTCGAGCCGACAGTCACGGCCGGCACGGAGACGGCGGGGCCAGGTGTGCTGCCCCCACCGCAGGCGCCGAGCGCGGCCGCCACGGCGACCGTGAGGAGCGCGAGGGCGCGGGTCTGGCGCAAGGACACGGTCAAGGGCACAGCGGAACTCCTTCTCCCGGCACGGCGTCCGGATCGTCGCGCCACACTCTACGGTGCCGCCTACGCTGAGCCGGTGAGTCGTCCCGTCCGCGTCGTGCGGTCACCTGAGCCGCACGGCGACGGGCAGCCGCCGACCGACGTCCTGCTCGCTGCCCTCGCTGCGGCCCTCGACGGCTCCGGGCCGGCGGTGCTGGCCGTCGCCGGCGCGTCGGAGGCCGCAGCCGATGCGTCCGACGTTCCCGACGACGTCGCGCTCGTCGTGCAGACGTCGGGCTCGACCGGGGACGCCCGGCAGGTCCTGCTCTCCGCCCCTGCCCTGCGCGCCTCCGCCGCGGCGACCGAGCACCGCCTGGGCGGACCGGGACGCTGGCTGCTCGCGCTGCCGACCACGCACGTCGCCGGTCTCCAGGTGCTCGTCCGGTCGGTCCTGGCCGGCACCGTCCCGGTCGCCGTCCCCGCCGGACCGTTCCGCACCGAGGCGTTCGCCGCGGCGAGCACGCAGCTCGCGGACGAGACGGGGCGCCGGTACACCTCGCTCGTGCCGACCCAGCTGCACCGGCTGCTGGGCTCCACGGAGGGCACGGACGCCCTGCGCGGGTTCGACGCGATCCTGCTCGGCGGCGCGGCGGCGGCGCCCTCGCTCGTCGCGGACGCCCGGTCGGCCGGGATCGCCGTCGTGACCACCTACGGCATGTCGGAGACCTGCGGCGGGTGCGTGTACGACGGCGTCCCGCTCGACGGTGTCCGCGTCGCCCTCGAACCCGACGGCCGGGTGCTGCTGACCGGCCCGGTGCTCGCGACCGGCTACCGGGGTCGGCCCGACCTCGACGCGCAGGTGTTCGTCCGGAGCGGCGGCGAACGCTGGCTGCGCACGACGGACGTCGGTGCGCTGGACGCCACCGGCGTCCTGACGATCCTCGGCCGCCTCGACGACGTGATCGTCACCGGCGGCGCCAAGGTGGCCCCGGCCGCCGTCGAGCGCGTCCTCGGGGAGCTGGACGGCGTGGTCGAGGCGTGCGTCGTCGGGGTGCCCGACGAGGAGTGGGGGCACGCCGTGACGGCCGTCCTCGTGCTGCGCGCGGGTGCGTCGATGCCGGACCTGGCCAGCGTGCGGGCTACGGTCGAGAGCAGGCTCGGCCGCGCGGCAGCCCCGCGTCACCTCCTGGCGGTCGACGCGCTGCCGCTGCGGGGTCCCGGCAAGGTCGATCGTCGAGCCGTCGCCGACCACGCCGGACGGAGCGTCCGACCCGCCCCCTGACCCGTTCCGCCGCCCGACCCAGCCCACTCCACGCCGTCCGTACGCCCCGCACCCGACCGACAGGAAGACCATGGCCACGACCTCCGAGTGGATCGCAGGTGCCCGACCCCGCACGCTGCCCGCGGCCGCAGCCCCCGTGCTGGTCGGTACCGGCGCAGCCGCGCAGCTCGGCGCCGCGAACCCGGGACGCGCCCTGCTCGCACTCGGCGTCGCGCTCGCGCTCCAGGTGGGCGTCAACCTCGCCAACGACTACTCCGACGGCGTCCGCGGCACCGACGTCGACCGCGTCGGACCGATGCGGCTGACCGCGTCCGGCGCGGCGCGCCCCGAGCACGTCAAGTGGGCCGCGTTCGCGTCGTTCGGCGTCGGCGCACTGCTGGGCCTCGCGCTCGTGGCGCTGTCCGGGCAATGGTGGCTCGTCGCCGTGGGTGCCGCGTCGATCGCGGCCGCCTGGTACTACACCGGCGGGCGCCGACCCTACGGGTACCGCGGGCTCGGCGAGGTCGGTGTCTTCGTCTTCTTCGGCCTCGTCGCGGTGCTGGGGACGACGTTCACCCAGGCGGGCAGGATCTCGTGGGTGGCCGTGACCGGCGCCGTCGCGATCGGTCTCCTCGCGTGCGCCCTGCTCATGGTCAACAACCTGCGCGACGTCCCCACCGACGTCCTCGCGGGCAAGCGCACGCTCGCGGTGCGGCTCGGCGAGCACCGGTCCCGGCGCGTGTATGCGGCGCTGCTGTGGGTGCCGATCGTGCTGGGGCTGGGCTGCGCGCTCGTCGCGCCGTGGTCGATCCTCGTCGTCCTGCTCGGGTTCCCGGCCGGTCTGCTCACCGTCACCGTGCTGGCCGGGGCTCGCGGGCGTCTGCTCGTCCCGGTGCTCGCGGGCACGGGCCTGCTCGAGCTGGCGTTCGGTGTGCTGCTGGGGCTCGGGCTCGCGCTGTAGCCAGCGGTCGCGCCGCGAGGCCTACGGCTCGTCGCGCTCGACCGGCTCCGGTGCGGCGTCCTGGGCGGCGTCCTCGATCTCGGCGTCCTCGCTCTGGCCGACGGAGAGCCCCTTGCGACCCTTGCGCGCCTCCGCGCGGTCGGCGAGGTAGCGGGCCGCGGCGTCGCGGGGACCGTCGAGCATCGTGTACGACAGCCCCCAGGCCGCGAACACCGAGATCAGCGCCGCGAACCACCACTCCATGCCGGCCCAGAAGTGCATGAGCAGCGTGAGGGCAGCGAAGAGTCCGAGGCGCAGGGCCGAGTAGATGACGAGAGGCACGCGATCAGCCTAGGACCCCCGTCACAGCCCCGAGTACGAGTGCTTGCCCGTGACGAACAGGTTGATGACCGTGAAGTTGGCCAGGACGACCGCGTAGCCGACGAACACGAAGTACGCGGCCCGGCGCCCGCTCCACCCGCGCGTCGTGCGCGCGTGCAGGTAGGCCGCGTAGACGACCCACGCGATGAAGGTGCCGACCTCCTTGGGGTCCCAGCCCCAGTACCGGCCCCACGCGTGCTCGGCCCAGATGGCCCCGCCGATGAGCGTGAACGTCCACAGGACGAACCCGATCGAGTTGAGCCGGAACGACAGCGCCTCGAGCTCGCGCGCCGACGGCACCGAGCGCAGCCACTCCCACGCGGGCCCGGTCACGCGCCAGCGCTGCAGCCGGGCGCGCACCGGTTCGAACCGCTGCCACGGCACCTCGAGCCGGCTGCGACCCGCCTCACGCGCGTCCTTGAGCACCTGGAGCACCGCCGCGGCGAACGCCACGGTGAACACGCCGGTCGCCGAGATCGCGACCCCCACGTGCAGCACGAGCCAGTAGCTCTGCAGCGCGGGCTGCACGGCGTCGGCCTGCACGTAGAACACGAGCAGCGCGAGCGCGAGGGCCAGCACCGCGATGCCGTGCACGACGACGCCCAGGAACGGGATGTAGCGGCGCTGCTGCACGACGGCGAGCACCGTGACGGCCACGAAGGCTCCGACGAGCGTGAACTCGTACATGTTGGCGGTCGGCCAGCGGCCCGCGGCGATCCCGCGCGCGACGATGCCGGCGAGCAGCAGGATCACCCCGAGGTACGTCGTCGAGCGCGAGATGCCC
>DASVMA010000385.1:0-3998 GCA_036384595.1 Cellulomonas sp.
CGCCGAGCATGAGCGAGCCGAGCGCGAGGCTGCTGCCCGCGACCGGCAGCCAGCCCCCGACGAGCGCCGTGCGGGTCGTGCGATGGGTCGCCTTCATCCAGTCGGGCGACCGGCGGCCCTGCTGGTAGGTCGAGGCGCGGCGCTTGGCGAGGACGCCCTCGAGGCCGTGCTCGAGCGTGACCTCCCACAGGTCGTCGACATCGGGGTAGAGCGGCGAGAGCTGAGCCGGGGCGGGGAGGTCGAGGCGCTCGAGCGTCGCCCGGCGTTCGTCGAACGACCTGCGGGTGAGGTCGACGCCGTACAGCTCGAGCACGTCGAAGACGAGGTATGCCACCGGGCGACGGCTCGCGAGGGCGGCTGCACGGGCAGGATCCCGCACGTGCATCCGCTCGGCGAGGGCCTCGAACGACGGGACCCCTGCGTCCATCGCGACGATCTCCCCGTCGAGGACGGCGCCCTGGATCGCGGCCAGCCCGGCAAGCTCGGGGTAGGTCGCCGTGATGTCCCGGCCCGTCCGGCTCAGCAGGCGCAGCGACCCCCGGGTCGTGTCCGCCAGGGCCCGCACGCCGTCCCACTTGACCTCGAAGACCCAGTCCGGACCCGTCGGGAGATCGGACCGACTGGCGGCTCGGGTGGCGAGCATGGGCTCCACGGGTCCATCCTGCCGAGACACGGAGATTCCGGCGCGGCGGGTGCACCGTCGGGCTGGTCGGGGCGAGGAGGTGTGAGGTGCGCGCCATCTGGAAGGGTGCGGTGGCCTTCGGTCTGGTCAACGTCCCGGTCAAGCTGTACGCCGCGACGGGGGAGCACGAGGTCCCGTTGCACCAGGTCCACCGCAAGGACGCCGGGCGCATCCGCTACGCCAAGAAGTGCAGCGTGTGCGGCGAGACGGTCGAGATGAGCGACCTGGCCAAAGGCTACGAGACGGACGACGGTCAGATGGTGGTCCTCACCGACGAGGACCTGGCCGAGCTCCCGCTGGCCACCGAGCGCGAGATCTCGGTCCTCGAGTTCGTGCCCGCCGATCAGGTCGATCCGATCATGCTCGCCAAGACGTACTACCTCGAGCCGGAGAAGACCGCGGCGAAGCCGTATGCGCTCCTGCGGGGCGCGCTCGCTGCGACCGACCGGATGGCGGTCGTCAAGGTCGCGCTGCGCCAACGCGAGTCCATGGCCGTGCTGCGCGTGCGGGACGACGTCATCTGCCTGCAGACGCTGCTGTGGCCCGACGAGGTGCGGGCGGCAGACTTCCCCATCCTGGACGCCGAGATCGCGGTGCGGCCGCAAGAGCTGAGCATGGCGTCCTCGTTGGTCGAGTCCCTCGCGTCCGACTTCGACCCGTCAGCGTTCGAGGACAGCTACCAGTCGGCCCTCGAACAGCTCATCGAGGCCAAGGTGGCGGCAGGTGGGACGACCGTCCCGTCCGGCGAGGAGGCCGGGGCGAGCTCGGGGCGCGAGCCCGGAGGCGAGGTCATCGACCTCCTGTCCGCGCTGCAGCGCAGCGTGGAGAAGGCACGCGCCGCTCGTGGGGAACCTGCCCCGGTGCCGGGACAGGCTGCAGTCACGACGCGCGCCCGCAGCTCGTCCGCGCGCCCGAGGGCGACGAAGCCGACGACGGCCGACCAGGGCGTCCCGGAGGGCGCCACGAGTGCCACGACGACGCCTGCGCCGACGAAGCCGCGGGTCCGCGCACGACGTGCGACCGCCGCGGCGGAGCCGGCGGCGACCGCCACCGCCACCGCCAGGAAGGCCAGGACCAAGGCCTCCTGAGCGAGCACGCGCTGCTGGACGCGACGGGCGGCTACTGCTGGACGCGACGGGCGGTTAGAAGTGCCGCGCCCAACGCTTGAGGGGCGAGCGGCCGTCCGGGTCGAAGAGCACCCGGTACAGCGGCGTCGCCCACGCGCGTGTCCACGGTGACAGGGCAGGCTGCGTGTACCGGCGGAGCTGGCCCGGCGGGCGGGGGCCTCGACGGCCGCCGCGGTGCCAGTCGTCGAGGGCCGCGGCCGCCCGCCGGAACGCGTCGAACGCGCGGACGGGGTCGTCCAGCTCGGTGACGTCCGCACCGGCGCCGAGGTGCTCGAGGCTCAGCTCGTGCCGCAGGGAGCGGGGCCACGAGTGCGACGCGTCAGCACCGTCGTCGACGACGGTGCAGCCGAGCTCGCTGTCGTGCGTCCACGAGCGGCGGTTCGCGTTGTCCGAGCCGACGGACGCCCAGGTGTCGTCGATCACGCAGATCTTGGCGTGCACGTAGATGGGGGTGCCGTCCTCGTTCTCGATGCTGTAGACGGCCACGCGACGGCCGCCCGCGGCCCGGAGCAGCCGCATGGCTCCTTCGCGCCCCAACAGGTTCGGGGGCATCGAGATGCGCCCGTCCTGGTCGGGGAAGCGGGGGATCACGACGATGAGCCGTAGGGCGGGTCGGCGGGCGAGCGCGTCGGCGAAGACCCGCGCGACGTCGACCGACCACAGGTACTGGTCCTCGACGTAGACCAGCTGCTCGGCGCGGGCGAGGGCCTTGCGGTAGCCACGCGCGACGCTGAACTCACCCTGCGGCGCGAACGGGTAGCCCGGGGTGCGGTTCGGGTACGTCCGCAGCAGCTGGACGGCGGACGACCCGCACGGCGTGGGGTCGGGGTGCTGGGGCGGCATCGGGCGCGCCGCCCGGTCCTGACCGCGGACCAGGTCCACGGCGATGCGCACGGGGCTCCGGCTGAGCGGCGCAGGGTCCTCCCAGCGCTCGCGGAAGACGGTCTCCACGTCGCCGACCGCGGGGCCCTGGACCGCGAGCTGGACGTCATGCCACGGTGGTCGGGGGCCGTAGACCGCGGCCATCTCCTGGCCCTGGGGATCCCCGCGGTGGTCGGCGTCGTCATGGCGACCGTGGCACAGGTCGATCCCGCCGATGTACGCGACGTCGCGCTCGGGGTGTCGGGCGTGCCGCAGCACGACGAACTTCTGGTGGTGCGAGCCGAGGCGCCGCACCCGCATGTCGAGCAGGCACTGGCCACCTGCTGCCTCGACCTCGTCGCCGAACGCGCGGTTCGTGCTGGCGCTGAAGCTGAGCTGGTCGAGGTGCGAGCGCCACACGAGCCCGCGGACGTCGACCCCCCGGCGTGCGGCGGCAGCAAAGACCGACCCGACAGCGGACCCGGGCCCGACGAGAAGCTCGTCGGGGTCGCTCCGCCAGTCCGTGAACAGGAGCAGGTCACCCCGCTCCATGGCGGAGACTGCGCGATGGAGGTCGGCGAAGTACGTAGCGCCGTGGACGAGCGAGCGAACGTGGTTGCCCGTCGACCAGGCGAGCCCGTCGGGATGGCGGCTGTCGAGCGACGTGCTGGGGTTGCCGCGCTCGTCCGCCGAGAGGAACCACCGCCGGGCCACTGCCACCTGGTCACCGACCGGGGAGGGCTCCACCGTCTCGCGCCGCCGTGTCACGAGGTCGCCTCCGCTCGGTCGAGGGCCGGCAACCCGCGCCCACGACCGCATGTTCGCACGGACGCCGCGGGTGCGCGCGGCCGAGCTAGGTGGCGAGCTCGTTGCCGGTGCCGGCGAGGTCGCCACCGGGATGGGCGTAGGCATGGACGGCAGCTTCGCTGACCCGCGGGATCGCCCGCTTCAGGTGCTCCTCCGCGTCGTGGGCGATCCGGTGGGCCTGAGCGAGGTCGACCGCCGGGTCGACGTCGAGGACGGCGTCGGCGTGCAGGGAGTGGCCCATCCACCGCATCCGCACACGGCGGACGCCGAGAACCCCCGGGACCGACGCCAGCGCATGCTCGGCGCCGTGGACGAGCGCCGGGTCGACGCCGTCCATGAGGCGACGGAACACGTCGCGCACGGCGCTGCGCAGCAGGACGAGGATCGCGACAGTGATCACGAGGCCGACGATCGGGTCGGCGAGCGGGAACCCGGCCGCGACACCCAGCGCGCCGACGAGGACGGCGAGCGACGTGAACCCGTCGGTGCGGGCGTGCAGCCCGTCGGCGACGAGGGCGGCC
>DASVMA010000386.1:0-5923 GCA_036384595.1 Cellulomonas sp.
GCGTTGGTCGAGTCGACCATGAACAGGTCCACCCCGGCAGTGCCGAGCCGCGCGAACGCACGCAGGTCCGTGACGCGACCATCGAGGGGCAGCTGGTCCATCTTGAAGTCGCCCGTGTGCAGCACTGTGCCGGCACCGGTCTTCACCGCGACCGCGAGCGCGTCCGGGATCGAGTGGTTCACCGCGACGAACTCGCAGTCGAACACGCCGAGCTGCTCGCTCTGCCCCTCCTTGACTGCGAGGGTCACCGGCGTGATGCGGTGCTCCTTGAGCTTGGCCTCGACGAACGCGAGCGTCAGCTGCGAGCCGATCAGGGGGATGTCAGCGCGCAGCCGCAGCAGGTACGGGACTGCGCCGATGTGGTCCTCGTGGCCGTGCGTGAGGATGACCGCCTCGATGTCGTCGAGGCGGTCCTTGATGTAGTCGAAGTCCGGCAGGATCAGGTCGACGCCGGGCTGGTTGTCCTCCGGGAACAGCACGCCGCAGTCGATGACGAGCAGCCGTCCGGCGTACTCGAGGACCGCCATGTTGCGCCCGATCTCGCCGAGCCCGCCGAGCGCGACGACGCGCAGCGCGCCGTCGGCCAGGACGGGGGGGAGGGTCAGCTCGGGATGGGGATGGCTCATGAACTCTCCAGGTCTAGCTCGAGACGACGTCCAGCAGACCGGCCGCGCGCAGATCGGCGCGCAGCGTGACCACGTCGTCGTCCGACGCGGCCACGTAGGGCAGCCGCATGTGTCGGTTGGGGATGAGGCCTAGTGCCTCGACGGCCGCCTTGGCGAAGACCGCCTGAAAACCTGCGCCGTTGAGCGCGTCGATCGCGGGGACGATCGAGAGGAAGATCTGGAGCGCCCGCGCGTGGTCGCCCGCGTCGAAGGCCGCCGTGAGCTCGGCGAGCCGGCGGCCGGCGACGTGCCCGACGACGCTCACGATGCCCGCGGCACCGTGCGCGAGCAGCGCCAGGTACGCCGAGTCGTCGCCGCTGTACCAGGCCAGCCCGGTCCGGGCGATCGCGCTCGCCGCGCCGTACAGGTCGCCTGAGGCGTCCTTCACCGCGACGACGCGCTCGTGCTCGGCGAGCCGCGCGACTGTTGCCGGGGCGATCCGCACACCCGAGCGGCCGGGGACGTCGTAGAGCATCACCGGCAGGTCGGTCGAGTCGACGACTGACCTGATGTGGCGGTAGACGCCCTCCTGCGAGGGGCGCGAGTAGTACGGGCTCACGACGAGCAGCCCGTGCGCGCCTGCCGCGGCGGCCTGCTCGGCCATCCGCACGGCGTGGGCTGTGTCGTTCGAGCCGGCCCCCGCCACGACCCAGGCGCGCTCGCCGACGGCGCCGACGACCGCCCCGATGAGCGCGGCCTTCTCGGGTGCGTGCGTCGTGGGAGCCTCGCCGGTCGTCCCGTTGAGGACGAGACCGTCGTGACCGTTGTCGACGAGGTGTGTCGCGAGCCGCACGGCCGAGTCGAGGTCGACCTCACCGTGAGCGGTCATCGGGGTGACCATCGCCGTGAGCACGGCGCCGAAGGGGCGTGCGGACGAGGTGGCGCGAGGCATGGGCCCAAACTACCGTCCGGCGCGGGCAAAGGGCGCACCCGTCCGGACCGGGGCGCGCGTGCCCCGAGCACCGACCCGGACGTGTCCGGGAGGTGGCTTGCCGGTCGGCCCGGCGGCGGGTGAGGGGCACGGCATCGAACACCTCGTGAACTCCTGGCGAATCTGCCCCTGACGTGACGGCCGGCCGTCCCGCGGGGTGTGAGATCGGCCGTGGCGGACGCATCCGGTCCGCTCAGCCCACCTGTCCCGGAGGCCTTCGTGCTCGCAGCCGTCAACCCGCTCGCCGTCGCCCACCGCGGCGACCCGGTCGGTCACCGCGAGAACACCGTGGCAGCTGTCGTCGCGGCGATCGAGCAGGGGGCGGACGCGATCGAGGTCGACGTCCAGCTGGCAGCGGACGGCACTGTCGTCGTCGTGCACGACGACACGTTCGCGCGGCTGTGGGACGACCCGCGCCCCGTCTCGGCTCTGACGTGGCCCGAGATCGCCCTGCTCGGCGAGGGCGACCTGCGTGTCCCCCGCCTCGCGGAGCTGCTCGAGATCGCCACCGACGCCGGTGTGCCGCTCGTGCTCGACCAGAAGCACGCCGTCGCGGCGCTGCCCGCGCTGCGCGTCGTCCGGGCCGCCCGTGCGGACGGCACGGCGTTCTGCGGATCGACCGAGGGGCTTCTCGAGGTCCGCGAGGCCGCCCCGGGCGCAACGATCTACTTCAACGATGCGGGCCTGCAGCTGCCGGACGTGCGCCTGCTCGCCCAGCTCCGACCCCAGTACTACAACCCGTACTACCGTCTCTTGGCGCCCGCGACCGTCGATGCGATGGCCACCTTCGGCATCCGGACCTGCTGCTGGACTCCCAACACCGACGCCGAGCTCACCCTGGCCCTCGACCTCGGCGTCGATGCCGTCATGACCGACCGCGTCGGGCCGCTGCGAACGATCCTCGCCGACCGCGCCGGGTCGCGCGCGGTCCTCGCCGGCAGGCGCGGATGAGCGTGGTCGAGGCCGGGCCGCGGCGTCGCCGCCCCCGCCGCCGCGAGTACCTGACGTTCCTCGCGTTCGCCGGCCCGAACCTGCTGATGATCGCGCTGTTCACCTACCGCCCGCTGCTCCTCAACATCCAGTACTCGACCCTCAGCTGGAACCTCGGATCACGCACGGCGACGGTCGTCGGGCTGGGCAACTACACCAAGTGGTTCGCGGACCCGCGCAGCTGGGAGGTCCTGCGGGTCACGGGCGTGTTCACGCTGGCCACGGTCGGCGGGACGCTCGTGCTCGGGCTCCTGCTCGCGACGGCCCTCAACCAGCGGGTGAAGGGGCGCACCGCGGCGCGTTCGATCATCTTCGCGCCGTACGTGCTCTCAGGGGTCGGCGTCGGGCTCGTCTGGCTCTTCATCTTCGACCCGATGTACGGCGCGCTGTCCGCGGTGCTGCGCCTGTGGGGAGCGACCGGGCCCGACTGGTACCTCGACCGTCGCTGGGCCCTGGTCATGGTGATCATCGTCTACGTCTGGAAGAACCTCGGGTACGCGGCCGTCGTCTACCTCGCGGCGCTGCAGTCGGTGCCGCAGGACCTGCTCGACGCCGCCGCGCTCGACGGCGCCGGGACGGTGCGCCGATTCGCGCACATCACGCTCCCCCTGCTGTCCCCCACGACGTTCTTCCTTCTCATCACGACGACGCTGAGCTCCCTGCAGTCCTTCGACCTCATCCACGTGATGACCAAGGGCGGGCCGATCGACGGCACGACGACGCTGATGTACCAGGTGTACGTCGAGGCGTTCGTCAACGGCCGCGCCGGGTACTCGGCAGCCATCGCGACGATCCTGTTCGCGATCCTCCTGGTCGTCACCGTGCTCCAGATGCGCTTCCTCGAGCGGAGGGTCCACTACTCGTGAGCACGACCATGCAGGCTCCCGACGTCACCCGGCGGGTCGCCGTCCCCGAGCTCTCCCCGCGACCAGACCGGCGCCCGTCGCGGCTGCGCTCGCTCCTCGGCGGCTACCTGCCGGTCGCGGTCGCCACGGTCGTCGTCGTCCTCCCGCTGGCCTGGATGGCGCTCTCGTCGTTCAAGCGACCCGGCGAGATCGTGCACCTGCCGATCCAGTGGCTGCCGTCGACCGTCTACCCCGGCAACTACGTCGAGGCGGCGCGCACCGTGTCGTTCGGTCGCCTGTTCCTGAACAGCGCGATCGTCACGGCGGTCGGCGCCGGCACCAAGGTGGTCCTCGCGCTCCTGACCGCCTACGCGCTCGTCTTCATCCGCTTCCCCGCGAAGCGGCTCGTGTTCACCCTCGTGCTCGTGGCGCTCATGGTGCCGCCGCACATCGCGCTCGTCCCGAACTACACGCTGATCGCCCAGCTCGGCGGCCGCAACACGCTGTGGGGCATCGTCCTGCCCGGCCTCGGGACCGCGTTCGGGACGTTCCTGCTGCGCCAGCAGTTCCTGTCGCTGCCCCGCTCCATCGTCGAGGCCGCCGAGATCGACGGCGCCGGTCACCTGCGCCGGCTCGTCAGCATCGTCGCCCCGATCTCCGCCCCCTCGATCGCGACCGTCGCGCTGATCAGCATCGTGTTCGAGTGGAACGAGTACCTCTGGCCCCTGATCATCACCGACGACCCGCGCTACATGACTCTGCCGGTCGGGCTCACGCTGCTGCAGAACAGCGAGTCCGGGTCCGCCGCCTGGGGCGTGCTGATGGCAGGGACCGTCGTCGTCATCGTCCCGATCCTGCTCGTGTTCGCCGCGCTCCAGCGATGGATCGTCGCCGGCCTCACCCAGGGCGCCGTCACCGGTTGACCCGCCCGGCCCACTCGTCACCTGCCACCTGCGTCACCCGTCCGAAAGGAACCGTCATGTCCCCTGCCCTCTTCCGCCCGCGTCCGCAGGCCCGGAACGCCCGCACGCCCGGTGGGCTGCACCTGCCCGACCTCGCCTTGGACCGCCGGTCCTTCCTCAGCCTGTCCGCCGCCGGCGCCGGGGCGCTCGCGCTCGCAGCGTGCGCCGGACCGTCGACCGCGTCCGCCGGGTCGTCGTCCACCCCCACCGCGAGCGCGGCCGACTGGGCGGGGGTCAAGCCGGCCAAGGAGATCAGCTTCTGGTCGAACCACCCGGGTGGCTCGCAAGAGACCGAGCAGAAGCTGGTCGACGCGTACAACGCGTCGCAGTCCGGCACCAAGGTCACGCTCGTGACGGCCGGGAAGAACTACGAGGAGGTCGCGCAGCGGTTCCAGACGGCCCTCGCGGGCGGCGGGCTGCCGGGACTCGTGATCTTCTCCGACGTGTGGTGGTTCCGCTACTTCCTCAACGACTCCGTCATCCCGCTCGACTCGCTGCTCAAGGCGGTGGACGTCGACACGACCGACTTCCGGCCGAGCTTCTTCGCCGACTACCAGTTCGACGGCCGGCAGTGGGCGGTCCCCTACGCACGCTCGACGCCGCTCTTCTACTACAACAAGGCCCACTGGGCCGCCGCCGGCCTGCCGGACCGCTCGCCGAAGACGTGGCAGGAGTTCGGCGAGTGGGCGCCGAAGCTCAAGGGCGCCTCGACCGGGGCTCAGAACGCCTTCCAGTACCCGGCGATCGCCGGCTACGCGGGTTGGACGTTCCAGAACAACGCGTGGGGTCAGGGCGGGTCGTACAGCGACAAGTGGGACATCACCATCGACGCCGACCCGGTCGTCGAGGCGCTCGAGTGGGTCCGCAAGGGCGTCCAGGACGACAAGTGGGCGGGTGTGACGGCCAACGACCAGGCGGCTGACCTGTCCTCGGGGGCCGTCAGCGCGACCGTCAGCTCGACCGGGAGCCTCGTGGGGATCCTCAAGGCCGCCAGCTTCGACGTCGGCGTCGGGTTCCTGCCCGGTGGCCCCGCCGCGACCGAGCCGGTCTGCCCGTCCGGCGGCGCCGGTCTCGGCATCCCCAAGGACATCACGCCCGAGGAGCAGCTCGCCGCCGCGTCCTTCCTGAAGTTCCTCACGCAGCCCGACAACGCCGTCACGTTCTCGGCCGCCACCGGCTACATCCCCACCCGCACCTCGGCCGATGTCAGCACTCTCGTCGCGAGCGCGCCGCAGATCCAGACGGCGATCGACCAGATCGCGGTCGTCCGCACGCAGGACTACGCGCGAGCGTTCCTGCCGGGAGGCGACAAGGCCATCGCCGACGGGTTCGGGCGGGTCGTCACTCAGAACGAGGACGCCAAGACCGTGCTCGCCGAGGTCAAGGCGCAGCTCACCGACATCTACACGACGGACGTCAAGCCGCACCTCGTCTGAGGAAGGGCGCCCCGCACCCCAGCCTCCCCGGCCCGCGGGGGCGCTGGGGTGCGGGTGGCACGTCCACGCGTCGGCGGGCTGCCTCGCCGGTGGC
>DASVMA010000387.1:0-10095 GCA_036384595.1 Cellulomonas sp.
GACTTTTAATCCGCGGGTCGTGGGTTCGAGCCCCACGGGGCCCACCTATCGAACAGGCCTACCCATCGGACCTGACCGGCGCCGTCGCGACGCCTCACCCCTGATCACCCATCTGCCGCTCGCCCTCCTTGAGCGCCCGGAACCGCAGCGCCGACCACACGCCGTCGACGGACACCTGCGTGATGGGCCGCAGCCCGTGCGGCACGAGCAGCGGCCAGAGGCTGTCGCGGTTGATGTCAGCCCGGTTGCCCTTGGGGTAGAGCACCCACAGCACCGGCAGCGCCGCGAGCCGGTCGCCGTGAGCGTCGAGCAGCGACTCCACCGCTGCGCGGCTCTCAGCCCGCAGCACTGCGACCCCGGCCGACGAGATCTCGTCGACCAGCGTCACCCCCGCGGGGAGCGACCCGACCAGGTCGAGTGTGGCCGTGTCGGAGACCCACAGTGCTGCGCCGGGTTTGAGGAGCAGCTTGCTCGCGGTCGTCTTGGACGATGCCGGGGGGCGGTTCGAGGTGGCCGGCGCGCTCACCGCTTGCCGCCGCCGAGCTCGTCGATCGATGCCATGGTGGCCTCCGGGTCGTGCCGTTGCTGAGGCACGGACGCGGCGCCCATGCTCACTGTCGGCACCACACTAGGGACGACCAACCCGGTCGGCGAGGGGATCGCGCACCCCACGGGCCGCCGTCAGGGCCTCATGAGGTAGTCGTCCGTCGTCGGCTCGGGCAGCGCGGGCTCGCCGGTGCACCGCTTGTAGTAGGCCCACGGGAACCAGACCGAGCCGATCTGCTCCCAGCCGGCGTCCTCGACCTCGCGCCGGTCTGCGCCGACGACGTGCACGCGCCGGTGCTCCCACTGCAGGTCGGACTTCTCGATGATGTGGAACAGGGCGCCGAAGCCGATGCTGTGCCACCCGTAGCGCCCCGCGCGGTCGAGGACCCGCATCTCGTTGAACGCGCTGAGCGGCGCGAGGCGCAGTGTGTTGCCGCCGGTGCGTGCCAGCGGAGCCGCCTCGCCGCCGTACCGCTGCTGGGCGGCCTGTCGCGTCATGTCGAGCACGTGGCCGATGGCTTCCCAGGTGCAGCCGGCCGAGCGCGCGGAGGAGATGGCGGCCCGCAGGAGGGCGTCGGTCTCGGACCGGGCTGCGAGCGCGAGGCTGACCAGCTCGAGGTGGGCCTCGGGGTCGGCGCCGAGCCGCTCGCTGAGGTCGGGGCGTGCGGCCGTGAGTGCCTCCGACAGCAGCTGACGGAGGTCGGGCTTCGGCGTGGCGGTGTCCATGCGTCAACCTTGGCTTGACATCGTGTCCGTGTCAACCTGCGCTTGACGCGATTCCGGAGTGCGCCCGGACACAGTCGAGCCGTTCGACGTGCGGGGAACGTCCCGGTGTGCGACGTTCACTGCCGACACCAACGACCGATCGATACCGGAGCTGATCTCCATGGGCATTCTCGCGTTCCTCCTGCTCGGCCTCCTCGCGGGCGTCATCGCCAAGGCGCTGCTCCCCGGGCGCCAGGGTGAGGGCTGGCTGCTGACCCTCGTGCTCGGCGTCGTGGGCGCCCTGCTGGGTGGCTGGATCGGCGGCAAGCTGTTCGGGGTCGGGCTCGGCGACTTCTTCGAGCTGCGCACGTGGCTGCTCGCGATCGCGGGCGCGATCATCGTGTTCCTCATCTACGGCGCACTCACCGGCGGCCGGCGCCGGCGCCGCTGACGTTCAGTCGCGTCTGAGGTCGCGCGTCTCGTCGGCCGGGGGTTCGCCCTCGGCCGACGTCTCTGTCTCCGGGGTCTCGGGCTCGGTCGGCGTCGCGACGGGCGACGTGGCATCAGGCGCCGCGGCGGACGACGTGCGGGCCACCGGGGCCTCGACCGGAGTCGGCGACGACACCGGTGGACCCACGACCGTCACCGGCCCACCCGCTCCGCCTCCCCACGTGTCCCACTCGCGGGCCGCGTGCTCCCGCTCGGCGATCGCCTCGGCCCCGGGGCCACCGAACGCCCGCGAGCGCTCGATCGCGTCGATGCTCCCGGTGAACAGCCGCGAGTCCTGCGCGCCGAGCTCGAGGCGCTGGGTGTCGCCCGGTCGAGGCGCATCCTGCTGGAAGGCCGCGCGCGCGCTGCGGCGCGTCACCGGCTCCTCGGTGCCGAGCGTCGGCGTGATCGGCAGCTCGTCGGGGCGACGCGTCGTCACGGTCGGCGCGGCCGCCGCGACAGGGGCGGCCGTCTTGACTGTCTCCAGGCGGGTGCGTGGCAGCGCGTCGGGGGCGGTCCGCTGCACCCACGCCACGAGCCCCTCGCGCACGTAGCAGCGCAGGTCGAACAGCGTGGGGGCGTCGGGCGCGCTCGCCAGGGCCCGGACGCGGACCAGCCCGCCGGTCGCCTCGGTGACCTGCAGGATGCCGACGCGGTGGTCCCACAGGTCGGTCACCGCGAGCAGCCGGACGAGCTCGGCGCGCATCGCGTCGATGGGTACGGCCCAGTCGAGGTCGATCTCGACGGTCCCCAGCAGGTCGGACGCGCGCCTGGTCCAGTTCTCGAACGGCGTCGTCGTGAAGTGCGTCGACGGCAGGATGAGCCGCCGGTCGTCCCACACGTGCACCACGACGTACGTGAGCGTGAGCTCCTCGATGCGGCCCCACTGGTTGTCGACGACGACGACGTCGTCCACGCGGATCGCGTCCGTGAACGCGAGCTGCAGCCCCGCGAACACGTTCGCGAGCGAGCTCTGCGCCGCGAGGCCCGCGATGATCGAGATGAGCCCGGCCGACGCGATCAGCCCGGCGCCGAACGCGCGGGCGGCGGGGAACGTGAGCAGCGCGGCGGCGATCGCGCCAAGGACGAGGACCACGACGGTGAGTCGACGCAGCACGACGATCTGCGTGCGGATGCGGCGGGCGTGCCGGTTGTCGGGGACGTCGATGCGGAACCGCAGGAATGCCGCGTCCTCCGCCACGAACGCGAGCGTCCCGATGAGCCATGCGACCGTCACGATGAGAACGATGAGCAGCACGTGCTCGACGTCGACGACCCATTCCGTGGACTTCGTCGCCTGGCGCAGGCCGACCCACACGCCGATCACGACGAGCACCGAGCGCAGCGGTCGGCGCGAGCGCCGGGCCAGGTCCGCCGCGACAGGAGAGCCGCGTCCGACGGCGCGGGTGATCGCACCGATGACCGCCGCGACGATGAAGGCGGCGACGACACCGGCGATGATCGCCGGGAGGATCCAGATCACGGTGCGCCTCACTCGTTGACGGGTTCATCCCCGGACGTCCGTTCAGGGTAGACACCCATCGGGGCCGAGTGTCCGATCTCGCTCGAGATGCGGGACATTCGACAGACTGCGCCCACCGTCAGGCGCGCGCCTCGTCAGGTGCGTGCCACCGCGATCAGCAGCATCGTCACCCAGAACCCCGTGACGAGGTTGAGCCAGAGGAACCGGCGCCAGCCGCGGTTGGCCCGCTCGCAGTCCGCGTCGCGCACCGACCAGGACGCCGCGGCGTTGACCGCGTACGGCAGCGGCAGCAGCGCGGCGAGCCACCCCGGCCACGGCACCGCGAGGAGGACGACCGCGGCGAGCACGTAGGCGACCGTCGAGGCGACGACCGTCGCGTGCGCACCGAGCACCGTCGCGACCGACGCGATGCCGCCCTCGCGGTCGGCGCGGACGTCCTGGACGGCACCGAAGGCGTGCGACCCCATCCCCCACGCCACGAACGCGACCAGGACCGGCCACACCGTGCGTGCCCCGAGGTCCGCACCGACCAGCACGAGCGCGTAGAGCGCGGGCCCGACGAAGTGCATCGCGGAGGTCGCGGAGTCGAGCACCGGTCGCTCCTTGAACCGCAGCACCGGCGCCGAGTACGCCACCACGAGGAACAGGACGCCGAGCAGCGTGAGGTTCGCCGCGACCGCCCTGCCCGACCCCACGGTGACGAGCCAGGCCACGAACGGCACCGTCGTGACCCCGCAGGCCACGAGGATGCGCCGGTGGGCCACGGCTGCCTCCGCGGGCGCGACCAGGCCGCCCTCGATCCCGCCCTTGCGCGGGTTGCGGAGGTCCGACGCGTAGTCGAACACGTCGTTCACGCCATACATGAGCAGGTTGTACGGACCGAGGAAGAACAGGGTCCCGACGACGAGCGCCGCGTCGATCCGCCCGCCGGTGGCCATGAGGTACGCGGCCGCGAACGGGAATGCCGTGTTGATCCAGGAGAACGGGCGCGACGCCGCGAGCACCTGCCTCACGCGGGCGGACCCTCGGCGCGCTGCGCACCGGTCGCAGCGGAGCGGCGCGCGCTCCAGCGTCCCAGCACGGTCCACAGCACGGGCATCGCGATCCCGGCCGCGATCGCGTACGCGAAGTCCTCGAGCGGGGCACCCCAGAGGTAGACGCCGACGATCTTGGTCGGGTCGAAGACGTACAGCCCGACGCCGATCATGAGCGTGTCGAAGACCAACGTGAGCATGCTCAGGTGGGCGATCGTGCCGATCACCGGCCATCCGCGCAGCCGCCGGAGCACGGGCACGGACACCGCGACGAGGACGACCAGCACGGCGACGTTGAGCGTGAGGTTCGTCATCGGGCCGTGCCCGTCCCGGCCGAGTCACGGCCCGCAGAGTCGCGGCCGCTCGCAGCCCGCAGCCGTGCAGTCTCGTCGAACCACCGCCACGCGAGCAGCGCGACGTAGCAGAGCAGCGTGAGGAAGAAGACCTCCTCGATCGGCAGCTCGGGGGCCAGCAGCAGCCCCGTCATGTGCGGGCTGTCCCCCCGCGCGAAGATCCCGAGCCCGAGCCCCGCGAGGTCCCACGCGAGGAAACCGACGACACCGATGCCGACGCATCCGGCTGCGCGGCGCCAGTCGGACCAGAACGCGAGGCGGAACCTGCGGTCGAGCAGGGCGAGCCCACCGAGCGAGAACGCGAGGGCCCCGAGGTACGCGAACCCCGTCATGACCGACGCCCGACGACGCGCCCCCACACCCCGTCCGCGCGCGCCGAGGCAAGGAACCCCGGGCGCAGCGGGGTCGGGAGCGGGTGCGCGGACGTCTCGCCGAGCATCCGCTTCACGACGAGCTCGGCACTGATCGCGCACATCGGCAGGCCCACACCGGGGATCGTCCCACCTCCGACGTGCAGGAGGTTGGGAACGCGCGCCGACGCGTCGCCGGGCCGGAACATCGCGCTCTGCCGCAGCGTGTGCTCCATCCCGAGCGCGCTGCCGCGCCAGGCCGAGAAGTCGCGGGCGAAGTCCGCCGGGCCGACGACCCGCCGGGTCACGACCCGGTCGCGCAGGTCGGGGATACCGGCCCAGCGGGCGATCTGGTCGAGGTAGCGATCGGCGTGCGCCTCAAGTGCCGCGCGCGAGTACGCGCCCGTCTCGTCCGCGCCGAGCCGGGCGTCGGCGGGGAACGGGACGAGGACGAACAGGTTCTCGTGGCCGGGCGGCGCGGTGCCGGGCTCGGTCGCCGAGGTCCGGGACACGTAGAGCGAGCCGGCGTCGGGCACGCGCAGGTCGTCGGGGTCGGAGCCGGGGGCGTTCGGGCCGCCGGGGCCGAGGATGTCCTCGAAGTTGCCCTCCCAGTCCCGCGTGAAGAAGAGCGAGTGGTGGGGCAGCTCGGGCAGCTCGCCGCGCACGCCCGCCAGGATGAGCAGCGACGAGATCCCCGGACCGCGGTCCTCCCACCACGACGCGGGCAGCGACCGGTGCTCCGCGCCGAGCAGGACGGTCTCGGTGTGGTGCCGGTCAGCCGCGGAGACGACGACGTCGGCCTCGACGACCTCGCCCGACGCGAGACGCACGCCGCGTGCGACCCCGGTGCGTCGCGGGTGCCGCCACGACCGAGGCGTCCGCTCGACCTCGATCGACGCGACGTCGGCGCCCGTGCGGATCTCGACGCCGTTCGCCCGCGCGATCCGCTCGAGCGCCTCGACGAGCGTGTACATCCCACCGCGCGGGTAACGGACGCCGTCGCCGAGGTCGAGGTGGCTCATGAGCGAGTACAGCGCGGGCACCCGGTACGGCGACGAGCCGAGGAAGACCGCGTGGTAGCCGAGCACCTGGCGCAGCACCGGGTGCTTGACGGTGTTGGCGACGTGTGCGGCGAGCGTCTGGGTCAGCAGCCCGACGAGTGTCTTCGAGCGCCGCACGACGTCGGCCGAGACCACGCGGTCGAGCCGCGCGAACGTCGTGTAGAGGAAGTGGTCGAGCGCGGTGCGGTAGGCGTCGCCCGAGGCCGCCACGTAGGCACGCATGGCCTCCCCCGCGCCGGGCTGCAGCGCGTCGAACGTGCGCCAGTTCGTCTCGGCGTCGGCCACCACGTCGAGGGTCTGCGCGGTGCTGCCGGCGACGGGTTCGGGGAAGACCCGGTAGGCAGGGTCGAGGCGGACGAGGTCGAGATGGTCCTCGACGCGCTCCCCGAGCAGGGCGAAGAGGTGCTCGAACACCTCGGGCATGAAGTACCAGGACGGCCCTGTGTCGAACCGGAACCCGTCGAACGTCACCGTCCCGGTGCGCCCGCCGCCGGAGCCGTGCCGCTCGAGCAGCGTCACCAGGGCACCACCGCGGGCGAGGAGCGCGGCCGTCGCGAGCCCGCCGATCCCCCAGCCGACGACGACGACGCGCCCGGCCCGACCGCCCGGCCGCACCGACCCGTCCCCGCTCACGCGTGCCCCCGCGACTGCCGCGCGACCGCTCCGGCCACGACGGCGAGCTTGCGCGGTGTCCCCACCCGGACACGCCGCGCGAGCACCTCGGCGGGTGGTGTCGCCGCGAGCTGGCGGAGCAACCGTTCGTAGAGGCCCAGCGTCGCGTCCACCGCGACCCGGGCCCGCCGCGGCAGTCCGGGGAGCGCGCCGCGCGCGGTCTCGAGGTCCCCGGCGATCTCGGCGAGGATCGCGTCGAGCTGCGCCTGCGTGAGCGAGCCGGGAGCGACGCCCGGGAAGTAGCTGCGACCGAGCCCGCTCGAGTCGGTGCCCAGGTCGCGCAGGAAGTTGATCTTCTGGAAGGCGGCCCCGAGCGCCTGCGCGCCGGCCCGCAGCCGCTCGTCGCCGCGACGCACGGGCTGCCCCGGCAGACGGTCCGCATTGAGGAAGACCGCGAGGCACATGAGGCCGACGACCTCCGCCGAGCCGTGCACGTACGCCTCGTAGCTCGCGCGGTCGTGCACCTGCACCGTCAGGTCGGTACGCATCGACGCGAAGAACGGGTCGAGCTCGTCGTGGCCGATGCCGGTCCGTTGCGCGGTCGCCGCGAACGCGTGCACGACGAGGTTGGTCGAGTACCCGCTCTCGAGCGCCCGGGCGGTCTGCGCCTCGAGCTCGTCGAGGAGGGCCCCCGCGTCGGAACCGCGGTACGTGTCCACGATCTCGTCGGCGATGCGGACGAGCGCGTACACGGCCTCGATGTCGGCGCGAGCACGGGCCCCGAGCAGGCGCGAGCCCAGCCCGAACGACGTCGAGTAGCCCTCGAGCACGGCGCGCCCTGCCCGCGCCGCCGTCAGGTCGTAGAGACGCCTCGCCCGCTCGTCAGGATCCGTCGGGTGGCTCATCAGTGGTTCCGCTCCAGGAGCTCGTCGACGAAGGTGCTCAGGTAGTCCGCGAGCGGTGGCGGCAGGTGCTCGGTGGCCGTCTGCCGCGCCGACCGGGCGGCTCCCGTGGCGAGCGAGCGCACCCGGTCCCGCGCCCCGCACCTCAGCATGACGCGCCGGACCTCGTCGGCTCCGTCGTCGTCCAGATCGGGGTTGCCGACATGCCGGGCGAGCACCGCGCGGCCGTCGTCGTCCGCGAGCAGGTACGTCAGGCGGAGCAGCTCGGTGCGCTTGCCGGCCCGCAGGTCGGAGAGGACCGACTTGCCGGTCGCGGCCGGGGCTCCGAACACGCCGAGCTCGTCGTCGACGAGCTGGAACGCGACCCCGATCGAGCTGCCGAACCGGTCGAGGTGGACCGACGCCGACGCGGGTGCGCGTGCGAGCAGCGCGCCGACCTGCAGCGGGCCGCAGAACGAGTACATCGCGGTCTTGAGCTCGGCGACGAGCAGCGGGTCGACCGCGAACGGGGACAGCAGCTCGCCGCCGACGTCGAGGAGCTCGCCAGCGACCGTCGTCGCGACCGTCCGAGCGAGCGCCCGCACCGCCTCGACCACGATCTCCGGGCTCGCGGACGACGAGGCCAGCAGCTCGAACGCGGCGGAGAGCGCGAGGTCGCCGCCGAGCAGACCGGCCCCGAGCAGCTGGTGCTCCGCCGCGGCACCGAAGACGCCGTCCGCCGCGAGCCGCGCACGGTACGTGCCCGTGATGTTGGGGGCACCGCGGCGGACCTCGTCGGAGTCGAGGACGTCGTCGTGCACGAGCATCGCCGTGTGCAGCAGCTCCTGGGCCGCAGCGACCGACGCGATGGCGCCGACATTCGTGCCGCCGAACCCGAGGTACGACGCGACGGTCAGGCGCGGCCGCACGAGCTTGCCGCCGACCTGGTCCGCGACGGCCTCCCAGAGCGCCGCGTAGGCGGGGGCCACGGCCAGCGCCTGGGCGCGGCGCTCGCTCAGGAACCGCCGGAGCGTCCGGGTCGTCTCGACCATCGCGGCGTCGACGTCATCGCGCAGCCCGAGCACCTCGGGTGGGCGCGGCGCGGTGTCGGAGCCGCGTCGCCCCCGGGCACCCAGCGTCCCGCTGTTCTCCCACACTCGAACCTCCTCGGCCTCCGAGTTGCTCAGCATACTGAGCAATTTCTCGTGCGCCACCAGATGTCCCTCACGACCCCGTCGGGATCGGTATGGTTCGCAGCATGACATGGCTGGTCACCGGCGGGGCGGGATACATCGGATCGCACGTCGTGCAGGCGTTCGGCGCTGTCGGGCTGGGATGCGTCGTCCTCGACGATCTCTCGAGCGGGCACGCCGAGTTCGTCCCCGAGAACGTGCCCCTCGTGCGCGGGTCGATCCTCGACACCGACCTCGTCGCGGACACGATCGTCCGCCACGGCGTCGTCGGCGTCGTGCACCTCGCGGGCTTCAAGTACGCGGGCGTCTCGGTCCAGCGACCGCTGCACACGTACGAGCAGAACGTCACGGGCACCGCGCACCTGCTCGAGGCCATGAGCTCGCAGGGCGTCGACGCGATGGTCTTCTCGTCGAGCGCCGCGGTCTACGGCACGCCCGACACGAGCCTCGTGACCGAGCAGACGCCGACCACCCCCGAGTCGCCGTACGGCGAGTCCAAGCTGATCGGCGAGTGGCTGCTGCGCGACCAGGCCGTCGCCGCCGGCCTGCGTCACACGTCGCTGCGGTACTTCAACGTCGTCGGCTCCGCGACCCCCGACCTGTACGACACGAGCCCGCACAACCTCTTCCCGCTCGTGCTCGACGCGATCGCCGAGGGCCGCACGCCGCGCATCAACGGCACCGACTACCCGACGCCCGACGGCACCTGCGTGCGTGACTACGTGCACGTCGCCGACCTCGCCGTGTCGCACGTCGCGGCTGCGCGCGCGCTGGCCGAGGGCCGACCCCTCGAGCGCGTCTACAACCTCGGCAGCGGCGACGGGGTCTCGGTCCGCGAGATCATGACGGCGGTCGCCCAGGTCACCGGCGTCGACTTCGAGCCGGAGGTCGCGCCGCGGCGGGCCGGCGACCCCGCGCGCATCGTGGCGTCGGGCGAGCTCGCGGCGCGCGACCTCGACTGGCAGATGCGCCACTCGCTGACCGACATGGTTGCGAGCGCGTGGGAGGCCCGCAGATCGCACTGACGCCGTGGGGTCCCTGGCACTGACCGCCAGGTCGCGCTCGTCGCCGCCCATCGTCGTCAGCGACTCAGTGCGCGCAGCTCGGGAAACCGTTCGACGACCTTCTCGAGCACGGCCTGCGAGCCCGCGTAGACACCCTCGGCCCGCGGCCAGTGCACGACGACATCGGTGAACCCGAGCTGCACCGCGCGCTTGACCCCCTCGACGAACACCTCGACCGACTCCAGCGAGAAGACCGGTGCGCCGTCGAGGCTGAGGTAGCGCCGGATCGGTGGCACGCGCTCGGACGTGAGCGCCCGGTGCGCGGCCAGCGCATGGTCGAAGCTGTGCACGAGCTCCGCAAGGCCCGCCCACCACCGCTCCTGC
>DASVMA010000388.1:0-5299 GCA_036384595.1 Cellulomonas sp.
CGTCGTGCGGCGAGACGCCGGCCACCGCATCGGTGCGGCTCAGCTGCTGTCCGGCTCCGCCAGTGGCCGTGGCGACGCCCGCTGGGACGTCGCGTCGGCGCTCGACTGGATCGCCGTCGTGCTCGGCCCTTCCCTCGACCCGAGCTGGCGGCTCGACCCGGTCGCAGACTTCCTCGCGGCCTACCGCGCGCGCGGAGGGGCAGCCGAGCCGACCCGCGCGCTCGCGGTCGCGCGCACGATCGCCACGGCCGTCGAGTGGAGCGCCGCACTGGTCGCGGACGGCGCGTCGGCGACCGACGAGGACTACGACTGGTTGGCCGCCCTGTGGGCGCGTCCGCTCGATCTCGTCGTCGGGGGCACCTACCCCCTCTGACCTCGCCGTGCGCTCGCCCGATCAGCAGGGGGGACCGGGCGGGTGGGTCACGGCGGCGCGTGCCTGCACGCGAGAAGGCCCGGTCCGACATGCGGACCGGGCCTTCGTGCGTGCGGGGGACGTCAGGCGGCGTCGTCCTCGGACGTGAGGTTCTTGACCTTGTTCTGGTCGACGAGGATCCCGGGACCGTTCGTCGTGGAGAACGTGGCCTTCGTGATGAAGCGGCCCTTCGAGGACGCCGGCTTGGCGCGCAGCACCTCGTCGAGCGCAGCGGCGTAGTTCTCGGTCAGCTGGACGTCGCTGAAGGAGACCTTGCCGATGATGAAGTGGAGGTTCGCGTGCTTGTCGACACGGAACTCGATCTTCCCGCCCTTGATGTCCGTCACGGCCTTCGCGACGTCGAGCGTCACGGTGCCCGTCTTCGGGTTCGGCATGAGCCCGCGCGGACCCAGCACCTTGCCCAGTCGACCGACCTTGCCCATGAGGTCGGGCGTCGCGACCGCTGAGTCGAAGTCCGTGAAGCCCGCGGCGACCCGCTCGATCAGCTCGTCGCCACCGACGATGTCGGCGCCCGCGGCGCGGGCCTGCTCGGCGCGCTCACCCGTGGCGAAGACCAGGACCCGAGCGGTCTTGCCGGTGCCGTGGGGCAGGTTCACTGTGCCGCGGACGATCTGGTCCGACTTGCGGGGGTCGACGCCGAGACGGAAGGCGACCTCGACGGTCCCGTCGTACGTCGTGGTCGACGTGGCCTGCGCGAGGCGGACGGCCTCGAGCGGCGCGTAGAGGCGACCGGCCTCGATCTTCTCGGCTGCGGCGCGGTACGCCTTGCTGTGCTTCGTCATCTGCTGGTTCTCCTTGGTCGGCAGTCGTGGTCAGCGGGCCGCACAGGGCCCTGCCACTGAACTTCTCGGGTGCTGCTGGTGCTGCGAGGTGCTGCGGTGCGACCGGGTCGGTCAGGACTCGGTCGTGATGCCCATCGAGCGCGCGGTGCCGGCGATGATCTTCTCGGCGGCAGCGAGGTCGTTGGCGTTGAGGTCGACGAGCTTGGTCGTCGCGATCTCACGCACCTGGGCAGCCGTCAGGTTCGCCACCTTGACGGTGTGCGGTGTCGGCGAGCCCTTGGCGACGCCGGCGGCCTTCTTGATGAGCTCCGCTGCCGGCGGGGTCTTCGTGATGAACGTGAAGGAACGGTCCTCGTAGACCGTGATCTCCACGGGGATCACGTCGCCACGCTGGGCCTCGGTGGCCGCGTTGTACGCCTTGCAGAACTCCATGATGTTGACGCCGTGCTGACCCAGGGCGGGTCCGATCGGCGGCGCCGGCGTGGCAAGCCCAGCCTTGATCTGGAGCTTGATCAGGCCGGTGACCTTCTTCTTGGGAGGCATGTCGGGTCCTTATTCGTGAACTTCGGTGTGACTTGCGGCCGACGACGCCGCGCGACGCCATCGGTGGTCCTGGTCGTTCGTCAGATCTTGGCGACCTGGCTGAACGACAGCTCGACCGGGGTCTCCCGGCCGAAGATCGAGACGAGCACCTTGAGCTTCTGGTTCTCAGGGTTGATCTCGGAGATGGTCGCGGGCAGCGTGTCGAAGGGACCGTCAGTCACGGTCACCGACTCGCCGATCGTGAAGTCGACCTTGATCTCCGCGCTCGCACGTGCCGCCTGAGCCGCCGTCTTGGGCTCGAGCGACGGGGCGAGCATCGAGAAGACCTCGTCGAGCGTGAGCGGCACGGGCTGGTGGGTGTGGCCCACGAAGCCGGTGACCCCCGGCGTGTGACGCACGGCGCCCCACGACTCGTCGGTCAGGTCCATGCGCACGAGGACATACCCGGGGATCCGGACGCGGCGCACGATCTTGCGCTGCGCGTTCTTGATCTCCGTGACCTCCTCCATGGGGACCTCCACCTGGTGGATGTAGTCCTCCATGTTCAGGCTCTGGGTGCGGTTCTCCAGGTTGGCCTTCACGCGGTTCTCGTAGCCCGCGTAGGAGTGGATGACGTACCAGTCCCCGGGCTGCGAACGCAGCTGGGCCTTGAACGCCGCGACCGGGTCCTCGTCGATGTCGGGCTCGTCCTCGACGGGCTCAGCCGACTCCTCGGCGGACTCGGTGACCTCGTCGGCTGCAGCCTCGTCCGAGGTCTCCGCCTCGGGGGCGTCGACGTCGACGTCGGAAGAACCTTCGGCGGGCACCTCGACCGCCCGGGCCGACGCCAAGGCGTCCTCGAGCTCCGTCTCGGCAGCGCCCTGCTCGGGCTCCTGCGACTCATACGACACTGCGAACCTGCTTTCCTTAAGACCGTCTGTGCTGCGGGGGGGTAGCCGGCTTCCCGACCGCCCGATGGTGCTGTGGGTCAGCGGCTGAAGATCAAGAACGTCAGCTTGCCGATGCCGAAGTCGACGACCGTCACGAATGCCATGACGATCGCGACGAAGACCAGGACGACCCCGGTGTAGGTGATGAGCTCCGAGCGCGTCGGACGCACGACCTTCTTCAGCTCGGCGATCACCTGACGGACGAACAGGACGATGCGCGCGACGAGCCCCGCGCGCTCAGACCCGCGGCGCGCGGGCTTGGGACGCTCGGCGCGCTGGGCGGAGCCCTCGGCGTCGGACGCCGCTGCTGGTGCGGTGTCGCTCACAGCTGTCCCCTACGTCTCGTCGTGTGCCGTGCGCCCACCCGGCGGGAGTGCCGGAGGTTCGCACGCATCCGACGCGGATGGTCGTCGGACCGTGATGTGCATACGCAGGGCAGGCGAGACTCGAACTCGCAACCGCCGGTTTTGGAGACCGGTGCGCTACCAATTGCGCCACTGCCCTACGACGGCCTCCACCACCACGACGGGCGCTCCCCCACGACCGGCGGGCTCCCGGAGACCGGGTCCTGCCGATGCGCGGGCATGGCTCATCATGGCGGACGTCAACCGCCGGGGGTTCACTCTACGCGAGAGGTGGCCCACGGTCGAACCCGCTCGGCCGGACCCGGTCGGCTGCGGCCCTGCCCCCTGCGGCCCCGTCGACCCGATCCGCCGCGAGATGGTCACGGTCGGCGCCGGGCGCGCCAGGTCTGCCAAGATGTCAGGGTGAGCCAGAACACGCCTGCACAGCCTGCCGTCACCCCCCGCCGCCGCATCTCCGCGCGCATCGCGGCGATCGCCGAGTCCGCGACGCTCGCCGTCGACGCGAAGGCCAAGGCGCTCAAGGCCGCCGGCCGTCCCGTCATCGGCTTCGGCGCCGGCGAGCCCGACTTCCCGACGCCGGACTACATCGTGGAGGCCGCCGTCGCCGCCGCGAAGGATCCCGCGAACCACCGGTACACGCCGGCCGCCGGGCTGCCCGCGCTCCGTGAGGCGATCGCCGCCAAGACGCTGCGCGACTCCGGCTACGAGGTCAGCCCCGGCCAGGTCCTCGTCACGAACGGCGGCAAGCAGGCCGTCTACCAGGCGTTCGCGACCGTCGTCGACCCGGGCGACGAGGTGCTGCTGCCCGCGCCCTACTGGACGACCTACCCCGAGGCCATCCGGCTCGCGGGCGGCGTGCCGGTCGAGGTGTTCGCGGGCGACGACCAGGGCTACCTCGTGACCGTCGACCAGCTCGAGGCCGCTCGGACCGAGCGCACCAAGGCGCTCCTGTTCTGCTCGCCGTCGAACCCGACGGGCGCGGTCTACTCGCCCGAGCAGACGGCGGCCATCGGCCGCTGGGCCCACGAGCACGGGATCTGGGTCCTCACCGACGAGATCTACGAGCACCTCACCTACGACGACGCGGTGTTCACGCCCATCGTGCGCGCGGTCCCCGAGCTGGCCGACACGACGATCGTGCTCAACGGCGTCGCCAAGACCTACGCGATGACGGGCTGGCGGGTGGGCTGGATGATCGGCCCCCCGGACGTCATCAAGGCCGCGACGAACCTCCAGTCGCACCTGACGTCCAACGTCGCGAACGTCTCGCAGCGGGCCGCCATCGCCGCTGTCAGCGGGGACCTGTCGGCGGTCGGGACGATGCGGACGGCGTTCGACCGTCGGCGCCGGACGATGGTCGAGATGCTCGGCCAGATCGACGGTGTGCGGATCCCCGTGCCTCAGGGCGCGTTCTACGCCTACCCGTCGGTCGCCGGCGTGCTCGGCCGCACGATCCGCGGCGTGACCCCGACGACCTCGGCCGAGCTCGCGACGCTGATCCTCGAGCAGGTCGAGGTCGCCGTCGTGCCCGGCGAGGCCTTCGGCCCCAGCGGGTTCCTGCGCCTGTCCTACGCGCTCGGCGACGACGACCTCGTCGAGGGCGTGTCCCGCATCCAGTCCCTGCTGGGCGAGGCCCGGTAGTACCGAGCGGATCTGGTTGACCGCTCGCTGCCGGCGTGCGACCGGTGCGACGGTCCCTTCTGATCTGCCCGAAACCCCCGTTACTGTCTAGACGTGCACCAGACCCGGAGGATCGTCGCAGGCGGCACCGTCGCCGTGCTGCTGCTCGGGTTCGGGACGTGGACACTCTTCGCTGACCCGTCGCGCACGAGCGAGCTCGGTGGGGCGCTGGTCGTCACGAACGCCAGCGAGACCGATCCGCCGCCGTCCGCCTCGCCGGCACCGACGACCGGGCCGACGTCGCCCGACGTCGTGCTCGCCGAGTCACCGGCGCGGCAGGTCACGCGGCCACCTGCTCAGCAGGTCACGCGGCCGCCAGCGCGGCAGGTGCCGCGACCACCTGTGACCGCGGCACCGTCGGGCGACGAGGTCAGCGCGCTCGCGACGACATCCGCCGCTTCGCCGTCGGGCGGCGACGCGACGACGACGAGCGCACCCCGGTCCAACGGCAAGACCGCCAGCGGCTCCGCCAAGGCCTGGCCCGGACCGGGACGGACGGATGGCGCCACGCCGCCCTCGACCACCCCAGGCACCTCGGAGACGTCAGGCCGCGCGGGACCTTCGGGA
>DASVMA010000389.1:0-6594 GCA_036384595.1 Cellulomonas sp.
GCGCGGACCCGGCGGGTCGTCGCGCGGCAGCTGGTGACGACGCCGGCGCAGGCGTCGCGGCCATGAGGGCGGTCGTCCAGCGCGTCACGCGCGCGTCGGTGACGGTCGACGGGCAGGTCGTCGGTGCGATCGACCGGCCCGGGCTCGTGGCGCTCGTCGGCGTCACGCCGGGGGACGGGCCCGCCCAGGTCGAGCTCATCGCGCGCAAGATCGCAGAGCTGCGGATCCTGCGCGACGAGCAGTCGGTGTCCGACGTCGGTGCGCCCGTGCTGGTCGTCAGCCAGTTCACGCTCTACGCCGACACCCGCAAGGGCCGGCGTCCGACCTGGAACGCCGCAGCGCCCGGCCTGGTCGCCGAGCCGCTCGTCGAGGCGGTCGCCGATGCCTTGCGGGCACGCGGGCTCGAGGTCGCCACCGGGGTGTTCGGTGCCGACATGGCCGTCGAGCTCGTCAACGACGGCCCCGTGACGATCCTGCTGGAGAGTCGACCGCACGAGTGAGACGTACGCTGGGCTCGATGTGAACGATCGTGCTATTTTCGCGGGATGACCACGACCGGGACCCAGGGCAAGGGCGATCGCACGCGTGAGGCGATCCTCGCTCGCGGCGTCGACGTGGCCTGCAGGGTCGGGCTGGGAGGCCTGACGATCGGCGACCTGGCCACGGGGTCGGGGCTCTCCAAGAGTGGCCTCTACGCCCACTTCGGCTCGAAGGAAGCCCTCCAGCTCGCGGTGCTCGACGCCGCGGCGCAGGAGTTCGGCGACGTGGTCGTCGTGCCCGCCCTGCACGCGCCCCGGGGCGAGGCGCGCGTGCTCGCCCTCCTCGAGGGTTGGCTCGCGTGCGGGCGGTTCCGGCTCCCGGGCGGGTGCCTGTTCGTCAAGGCGAGCACCGAGCTCGACGAGCAGCCCGGGCCCGTCCGGGACCGCCTCGCGGAGCGGCACCGCGAGCTCGTCCGGACCATCGCGCGGATCTTCGCCGGCGGGATCACCGAGGGCCAGTTCCGCACCGACGCCGACCCGTACCAGTTCGCGACCGACCTCTACGGCGTGATGCTCGTGTACTACCACGCCCACCGGCTGCTGGCCGATCCCCGGGCCGAGGAGCGCGCACGGACAGCAGTCGCCGCGCTGCTCGACGCCGCGCGACCTGACGCCGCTGGGCCCGCTGCTCCGCGGCCGGCCGCCGCACGACACGACGCCGCACGACACGACGCATTCGCAGGAGACGACCGATGACCTTCACCCAGCCTGTCCTGGCCCGGCGCCGCAGCGAGCGGTTGCTCGCCGCCGCCCGGCTCACCGCCCTCCGCGCGACCTTCATGGTCCTCGACGTCGTGGCGCCGTCCGTCGCGGCAGCCAGGGCGCTCGACCTGTGGTGCACGCTCCCGGCCAACGCGGGCCGCCGCAAGGACTACCGGCCGGGTCCGGGCGAGGTCACGCGCGTCCGGCTGCCGGAAGGCGGTGCGGTCGCTGTCGAGTCGTGGGGCGCGGGACCGGTCGTCTACCTCGTGCACGGGTGGGGTGGCTGGCGCGGCCAGCTCGGCGCGTTCGTCGCACCGCTGGTCGCCGCGGGCTACCGGGTCGTCGGGTTCGACGCGCCGGGCCACGGCGACTCGGACCCGGGTGTGCTGGGGGTCGGGCGCGGCAACGTCATGGAGTTCATGGCGGCGCTCGAGGCCGTCGCGGCCGAGTTCGGGCCCGCCGAGGGCGTCATCGCGCACTCGATGGGCTGCACGACGGCGTCGATGGTGGTCCGGAGCTCGTTGTCGGCGCAGCGGCTCGTGCTCGTCGCGCCGAACCACGACTTCGTCGGCATCACCGAGGACTTCGCCCAGCTGCTCGGCTTCACCGAGCGGACGAGGTCGCGGCTCCAGCAGGACATGGAGGACTTCTGCGGTCGGCCGATCCGCGACTTCGACCTCGCGCCGCTCGGGGCCGACGGCACCATGCCGCCGACGCTCGTCGTGCACGACCGCCGCGACAAGGAGACCACCTACCGGGTGGGCGTCGACCTCGCGGCGGCGTGGCCGAACGCGACGCTCGTCGGCACCGACGGGCTCGGCCACCAGCGGATCCTCACGGACGCGAGCACGATCGCCCTGGCGGTCGGCCACCTCACCGATCGCATCGGCGCGACACACCGCGACTGACCCCGTGCCGCCCGACCCTCGCCGACCGACTGCGAGACAGGACAGGGCGCACGGCGGCAGGATGAGTCAGGTGAAGATCCAGACGATCCTCGGGGACATCACCCACGCGCACGTGGACGCGATCGTCAATGCGGCGAACAGCTCGCTGCTCGGCGGCGGCGGGGTCGACGGTGCGATCCATGCGGCCGCGGGGCCGGTGCTGCTCGCCGAGTGCCGCGAGCTGCGCCGCACGGTGCTCCCGGCGGGTCTGCCCGTCGGCGACGCGGTCGCGACCGGTGCGGGGCGGCTTCCGTCCCGGTGGGTGATCCACACGGTCGGGCCGAACCGGCACGCCGGGCAGACGGATCCCGCACTGCTCGCTCGGTGCTTCACCCGATCGCTCGACGTCGCGGCCGAGGTCGGTGCGACGAGCGTCGCGTTCCCCGCCGTGAGCGCGGGGGTCTACGGGTGGGACGTGCACGAGGTCGCGCGCGTGGCCCTCGCCGCGACGCGGTCCTGGGACGACACCCACCCGGGACACGGGGTCGGCCTCGTGCAGTTCGTGCTCTTCAGCAACGCTGCGCTCGCCGCGTTCCGGGACGCGGCGAGCGCAGGGTCGACGTAGGCGCGGACGCCCGGGCGGTCAGGCGCCGGCGGCGTCGAGCGCGGTGAGCTCCTCGGGGGCGAGCAGCAGGTCGACCGCGCGCACCGAGTCGAGGATCGTCTCGGGTCGCGACGATCCCGGGATCGGGATGACGACCGGTGCCTGCGCGAGCTCCCAGGCCAGTGCGACCTGCTGCGGGCTCACGTCGTGCGCGGCCGCGACGTCGGCGAACACCGCGTGGGCCGACCCGAGCGCCGCGGCGTTCGAGATGCCACCCAGCGGGCTCCACGGCAGGAACGCGATGCCCAGCTCGGCGCAGAGGTCGAGCTCGGGCTGCGAGGAGCGGAACGCGGGCGAGTACTGGTTCTGGACCGACACGAGCCGGCCGCCCAGGATCTCGCGGGCCTGCCGGATCTGCTCCGGGTTCGCGTTCGAGATGCCGGCCATGCGGATCTTGCCCGCGTCGAGCAGCTCGACGAGGACGCCCACCGAGTCGGCGTAGGGGACGCGCGGGTCGGGGCGGTGGAACTGGTACAGCCCGATCGCCTCGACGCCGAGCCGGCGCAGCGATCCCTCGACGGCCTCACGCAGGTGCGCGGGCGAACCGTCCTGGGTCCAGGTGCCGTCGCCCGGGCGCAGGTGCCCGCCCTTGGTCGCGACCAGGATGGTCGATGCGTCGCCGCCCCAGGTGCGCAGGCCCTCGGCGACGAGGGTCTCGTTGTGGCCGACGTCGGTCGCCGTCAGGTGGTAGGCGTCAGCGGTGTCGATGAGCGTGATGCCGGCGTCGAGCGCGGCGTGGATCGTGGCGAGCGCGCGCTCGCGGTCGGGGCGGCCCTCGATGGACAGCGGCATGCCGCCGAGACCGATCGCGCTGACAAGGGTGTCTCCGATGTGTCGTGTCTGCATGGGCCCCATTGTGCTGCTCAGGAGCTCGGCTCGCCCGCCTCGAGCTCACCCATCGGGATGCCGAGGACTCGGGCGATCGTGCGCACGACGCCGTTCGCGCGGTTCGACGGTGCGAGATACCGCGCGCGTTCGACGACTGTGGGGTGGGCGTCGGCCATCGCGAACGAGTACTCGGCGGCGTCGAGCAGCTCGAGGTCGTTGAGGTAGTCCCCGAACGCCATGGTCTGCCCGCGCGTGACTCCCAGCGCGGCCTGGACCGCCCGCAGTGCGGCGCCCTTGTCGGTCGTCGCGTTCATGACGTCGACCCAGTGCGCGCCCGACACGACGACCTGGTGCGTCGCGCGGAACGGTGCGAGCGCTGGGGCGGTCGTCGCCTCGGCCGACCCGAAGTCGAACACTGCGATCTTGAGGATGTCGTCGCATACCACGAGCAGGTCGTCGACGCGCTCGAGCAGCGTGTAGTACGTGTCGCACTCCGCGACGAACGCGGTGTCGTGCCGCTCGACGTAGGCGGAGCGCTTGCCGCACACGACGACGCCCACGTCAGCGCCCGCCGCCGCGAGCGCACGCACGGTCGCGACGACGCGCCCGACGACGTCGCCGGCCAGCACGTCCGAGCTGAGCTCGTGCCCGCCCCGCGCCACGAACGCGCCGTTCTCGGCGATGAACACCACGTCCTCGCCGACGCCCGCGAACCGGGCCGCGAGGTTCGCGTACTGGCGCCCGCTCGCCGGGCAGAACGCGATGCCCCGACGGTCGAGCTCGTCGAGGAGCGGCCACAGGGTCGGGTCGATGCGGCCCTCGGCGTCGAGCAGCGTGCCGTCCATGTCGACCGCGATGAGCCGGATGTCAGGAGCCGGGTCGAGGTCAGGCAGGTCCGAGACGCCGGGGGAGAGGGGGGATGTCACGCGTCCATTCTCCCCAACCCGTCGGGCTGCCTACGCCGCAGCCCCGAGGAGCCAGTCGAGCGCCTCGCGGGCCGACCAGTCGCCGGGGTGCTGGGCGGCGAGCCGACGGGCACCGTCCAGGTCGGCTCCCAGCGTGACGAGGGGGTCCTCGCTGTAGCCGTCGGCGCGGGTCTGGCCGAGCCCGACGTTCGCGGTCAAGGAGTTGCACAGGCACTGGCGGCCGTCGGTGTCCTCGTCGACGCCACCCTTGCGCACGTACACGTGCACCGGCTCGGCCTTGCAGCGGTAGCCGATCGCGCCTGTGTCCCGCAGGTACGGCGTGCGCAGGTAGCCGAGGTCGCACAGGCGGGGTCGGTCCGCGCTGATCTCGGGGTCGGCGAGCGTGCCGGGCAGCTGGGCGACCTTGAACGGGAAGCCGGTCGGGGAGGCGAACGGGTCGGTGCGGATGTCGAGCGTGCCGGCACGCAGCCGGTCGACGAGGTCGCGCCGGAGGTTCGGCATGAGGCCCGAGTCGGTGCTCAGGGCGAACAGCGTGCCGACCTGGACGCCGGCGGCGCCCGCGGCCCGCGCCGCCGCGACCGCCTCGGGCGTGCCGAAGGCCCCACCGAGCCAGAACGGCAGGCCGACCGCGGCGATCTTGGCGACGTCGGCGTCGTCCCGCGGACCGAAGACGGGCTCGCCGCCCTCGTCGAGGACGAGCTGACCCCGCGGAGGGGCGTTGTGGCCGCCGGCCCGCGGGCCCTCGACGACGAACCCGTCGGGCCTGATGTGCTCGTCGCGGGCGAGGTAGGCCGCGAGCGCGTGGGCCGAGATGATCGCGAGGAACTTCGGGCGGGTCAGGGGCGGCAGGTCCACGCCGAGGAGCGCCCGCGGGTCGAGGTCGGCGGTGTGGGCGCCCGGCGCGGCGCCGGTGACCTCGACGAGGAGCTGCACGGGCCGGTGGGAGGCCAGCTCGTCGAGCAGGTGCGGGATGTCGCGGGGGATCCCGGCGCCCATCAGCACGTAGTCGACGCCGGCCAGCATCGCGCCGTAGGCGGCCGTCGGGGTGGCCATCTGGACCTTCTCGAGGAAGTTGATGCCGACCAGCCCGTCGTGGCCCTCCTTCGCGAGCCACACCTCGACGAAGTTGCCGAGGATCCCGAGCTCCTGCGCGAGCTTCGTCTGCCGCAGGGCGAGCCGGGGCAGCGGCGCGTACGGGGTGCCGGCCGGGCGCCCGCCCGGCCGGAAGTACCGGGTGACGATGCGCTCGGCGATCTCGGGCACAGGGAATGCGGCGAGCGCGCGCCGGACGGCCCCGTCGTTGTCGCCGTCCTGCAGGCGGCGTGCCAGGACGAGGTCCAGCGCCGTCCCTGCGACGACACCGAGCTGGCCGGCCCGGGCGATCTCTGACGCGAGGCGCCAGGATGACACGGCGACGCCCATGCCGCCTTGGATCACGAGCGGGAGTGCTCGATCGCCGGCCCGGCCGGGCTGTTGCACTGCGGATGCAGCTGTCATGAGGGAGCCTCTCGATAGCTACGGTCGCGTAGGTTACGTAACCGTAGGTTCGAGAACTGCTCGCGCGCGCGGGACCAAGGTCCCGAGTGCTGTGTCGGTCAGAAGCCCATCGCGTGCGCGCCGCCGTCGACGTGCACGATCTCCCCGCTCGTCGCCGGGAACCAGTCGGACAGCAGGGCGGCCACCGCGCGGGCGGTCGGCTCCGCGTCCGTGACGTCCCAGCCGAGCGGCGACCGGTCGGACCAGCCGCTCTCGATCGACTCGAAGCCGGGGATCGACTTGGCGGCCGTGGTCTTGATCGGGCCGGCCGACACGAGGTTGACCCGGACGCCGTCGGGCCCGAGATCGCGGGCGAGGTAGCGCGCCGTCGCCTCGAACGCGGCCTTCGCGACTCCCATCCAGTCGTAGACCGGCCACGCGTAGCGCGCGTCGAAGGTCAGTCCGACGATCGACGAGCCCCGCACGAGCAGCGGCCGGGACGCCACGGCGAGCGACTTGAGCGAGTAGGCCGAGATCTCGAGAGCCGTCGCGACGTCGGGCCACTGCGCCGA
>DASVMA010000390.1:0-4648 GCA_036384595.1 Cellulomonas sp.
GCGGTCGTACACGTCGCCCGCGACGAGCACCGCGTCGACCTTCTCGGCGCGCGCGAGCTCGACGAGGTCGTCGAGGTACGGGAGCGCGTAGACGAGCAGGTCCCCCGCGTCGTCAGGCAGCACGACGGGCTCGGCGAGGCCGGCGACGCGCGTGCGCACCTGGATCCGGTCGCGCATGATCGCGGCACCGAACCCGAGCCGCGCGGCCGAGTCGTGGTTGCCGGGGGTCACGACGACGGTCGCGTGCTCGGCGAGCCGGGTCAGGGTCTCCGACAGCAGGACCACGGCCTCGACCGGCGGGACGGCGCGGTCGTACACGTCGCCCGCGACGAGCACCGCGCCCACGCCCTCGGAACGGGTCAGCTCGACGAGGTGGTCGAGGTAGGCGGCCTGGTGGTCCAGCAGGTCGACGCCGTGCAGGGTGCGGCCCAGGTGCCAGTCCGACGTGTGCAACACCCTCATCCAGGCAACCTACCGTCCGGCCGGCGTCCCTCCGTCGGTGTTCCAGGTCGTCAGGCAGCGAGCAGCGGTCACGGCGCACTCGGTTCAGGGGACGCAGACCCCGGGTCGGGTTCGACGGCGAACCTCCGTGCGAGCGCCGCGGAGATCTCGACGTGGCGCAGCAGGAAGGCGCGCTCGTCGAGCCTCTTGCGCCGCAGCCAGCCGGTCACCTCGTCGTTGCACTTGCTGGCGTTGCACGAGCCGCAGGCCGGAGCGATGTTGTCGAGCGTGTAGCGCCCGCCGCGGGAGATCGGCAGGACGCAGTCGCGCTGCAGCGGCCTGTCCGTCGCGCCGCAGTACGCGCAGCCGCCCCAGGCGGCTCGGAGCGCCGCCCACTGCTCGTCGGTCAGGTCGTGCTCGACGCCGTCCATCCGGCGCTTGCGCTTGCGGGCTGCCCTGGCCTTGCGGGTTCGGGTGACCACCATGCGGCCAGCGTAGGTGTCGGGACCCTCCGGGCCGCCGGAATCACTCGGGCTCGGTCACGTCCGCCCTCGTCGCGCCGAGCGCAGCGATGAGCTCCGTCCCGTCGATCGTCGCCGCCACGCCGTGCGCCCCGGCCCCGATCGACACCGTGCGCCCGGCGACGCGCTCGTCCGCGATGACCGGCCACGCACGCAGCGAGCCGAACGGTGTGATGGTGCCGCGCTCGTAGCCCGTGACGGCCTTGGCGGTCGCGGCGTCGGGCATCGACAGGCGGCTGACGCCGAGCAGCGCGCGGAGCTTCGGCCACGAGATCGTGCGATCGCCCGGGACGAGGACGAAGAGGAAGTCGTCCTCGCCGCGCCGCACGACGATGGTCTTGATGATGTCCGCCGGCGTGACGCCGCGGGCCGCAGCGGCCTCGGCGAGCGAGCCGACCCGGCCGTGCCGGGCGAGCCGGTACGCGATGCCCGACGCGTCGAGCGCTGCTGTCGCACGGCCCTCCCCCGACGTCGGCGTCGCGTCCGCGGTCCCGTCAGTCGTGTGCTCGCTCATGGGGAGCCACGCTAGCCCGGAGAGCAGAGGTTGCCTCCCTGCGCCGAGCGTCGGCACGAGGGGCGAGCCCTCACGTCAGCCGATCTCGGCAGCAGCGATCGCGGCAGCCAGCTGCCCCGACAGCCACGCCCGGTACTGATCCTCGGACCACGCGCGGCGGGTCACCAGCGCGGCGTAGTGGGCCGGGTCGTTGAGCAGCCAGATCCCGTCGATCGCGCGCTCGAGCTGCGGTGACCCCTCGGGCCACTGGCCAGGCTCGATCTCGGCAAGCCGTCGGCCGACCATGCCGGCCCCCGATCGGCGGTTGGCCACGGTGGACTCCCACAGTGCATGCGTGTCCGGACCTACGTCGGCCGCTCGACGGGCGACCTCGAACAGAGTCGCCGCGCGCTCGCCGATGAGTCCGCACACCGCCGCGTACGCCCGCACGAGCTCGGTGCGGGTGCGGGCATCGAGGACGGGCCGGAACCAGGGGCGTTGCGCGACCGGCACCGACTCGTCGTCCCCCGCGAGCGCCTCGTCGAGCGCGGCCTTGAGGATCGCTGCCTTCGAGCCGAACACCGCGGTCACCGTCGGGCGGGCCACGCCGGCGACATCGGCGATCTGCCGCAGCGACGCCGCCTCGTACCCACCCGTCACGAAGAGATGGGCGGCCGCAGCGAGGATCGCCTGTCGTGTCTGCCGAGCGGCCGCGGCGCGCACCGGGGACACGTACGTCCGCGCCCCACGTTCAGGCTCCGCCGACTCCTTGACCTGGACCACGGTTCTAGCCTACCGTCCGAATAGTCAATAGACAGTGTCTACTCAATAGGTCGTCAGGTGACGGCCAGAAGGAGAAGTCATGACGGCCCAGGTCACGCAGCACGCGCACGTCTCCCGGCAGGGCGAAGGTCAGGCCTACTGGTTCCTCGGTTCCCGCGTCACGGTGAAGGCGTCCGGCGCGATGACACGCGGACAGCTGACCGTGCTCGACTTCGAGAACCCTGCTGGCTTCGCACCGCCGGTCCACCGCCACCTGGTCGAGGACGAGTGCTTCTACGTCATCTCGGGGCACGCGGTGTTCACCGTGGACGGCGAGCAGCTGCAGGCAGGGCCCGGGGACTTCGTCTTCCTGCCGGTGGGGAGCGTGCACACGTTCGTCGTGGCGGACGACGCCCCCTTCCGTACGCTGCAGATCACCGTCCCGGCGGGGTTCGAGGAGTTCACCGCCGAGGTGGGAGAGCCTGCGGTCGGCGACACCCCTCCCGACACCCCGCCCGATCTGGGGGCCCTGGTTGAGGCCGCTGCTCGTCACCAGATCGAGATCCTCGGTCCGCCTCCGACGCGTCCGAACGTCGAGCATCGCGCATCGAGCGACGAGCCTCGCAGCGTCGACTCGTGACCTCAGACGAGCGCGGCGCACCGGCCTGACGCTGGTGTGCAGCCTCGCCCCTCCGCCGGCGGCCCGGAGAACTCGGTTGCGGCAGCAGGGACAATGGTCAGTCGTGAGCACAGCGGGCGAGCAGAAGCCGCCGGCGTCTGACGTGGCCCGTCCGCCGCGTCGACGCCGGAGTGCTCGCCGCGCCCGCCCGCCGGTGGCCGACGCGGCACCTGATCGCGGGCACGAGCGCACCACGTCTGACGGCGCCACACCTGAGCTCCGCACCACCGGACCCGGCACGTCCGCGCGTGGGAGCTCCGGACGCGGCAGGTCCGATCGGGACACGTCCGGACGCAGTGCCTCTGGACGCAACCCGTCCCGCCGCGCTGAAGCCCGCCGCGCCGTCGTCGTCCCCCCCATCACCTACCCCGAGCAGCTGCCCGTCTCGGCTCGACGCGACGAGATCTCCGCGGCGATCCGGGACCACCAGGTCGTCATCGTCGCGGGTGAGACCGGGTCGGGGAAGACGACGCAGATCCCGAAGATCCTGCTCGAGCTGGGCCGCGGGCGCGACGGGCAGATCGGCCACACGCAGCCACGGCGGATCGCGGCGCGGACTGTCGCGGAGCGCATCGCGTTCGAGCTCGGGACGTCGCTCGGCGAGATCGTCGGCTACCAGGTGCGGTTCACCGACGAGTCGAGCGAGCGCACGCTCGTCAAGGTCATGACCGACGGCATCCTGCTGGCGCAGATCCAGCGCGACCCGATGCTGCGCGCCTACGACACGCTGGTCATCGACGAGGCGCACGAGCGCTCCCTGAACATCGACTTCATCCTCGGGTATCTGACGCGGCTGCTCCCCCGCCGCCCGGATCTCAAGCTCATCATCACGTCCGCGACGATCGACTCGGCGCGGTTCGCGGCGCACTTCGCGGGACCGGCGACCGGCGAGCATCCCGACGGCGTGCCGGCTCCGGTCGTCGAGGTGACGGGACGGACGTACCCGGTCGAGGTCCGGTACCGACCGTTGTCGCCGGACGACGACGCGTCGGACGACGGGACGACGACGCCGTCCTCGGGCGCGGCGACCGGGTCGAAGGGCTCGCGGTCAGGGGCGTCGTCAGGCAAGGCGCGACGCGAGGACCGCGACCCGATGACGGCCTTGTGCGAGGCCGTCGACGAGCTGCATGCCGCCGGACCGGGCGACATCCTCGTGTTCTTCTCGGGCGAGCGCGAGATCCGGGATGCCGAGGAGGCACTGAGCGGCCACCTGGGCGAACGCGTGACCGACCCGCGCCGGCCCGACGCCGTCGAGCTCCTCCCCCTGTACTCACGGCTGTCTGCGGCCGAGCAGCACCGCGTGTTCGACCCGCACGGCTCACGACGCATCGTGCTGGCGACGAACGTCGCGGAGACGTCGCTGACCGTGCCGGGCATCCGGTACGTCATCGATCCCGGGACAGCGCGCATCTCGCGGTACTCCAAGGCCACGAAGGTCCAGCGGCTGCCGATCGAGCCGATCTCGCAGGCGTCTGCGAACCAGCGCTCGGGGCGGTGCGGGCGCGTCGCGGACGGCATCGCGATCCGGCTGTACTCCGAGGCGGACTTCGAGTCGCGCCCGTTGTACACCGAGCCGGAGATCCTCCGTACATCTCTCGCGTCGGTCATCCTGCAGATGATCGCGGTCGGGGTCGCGACCACGCCCGACGACGTTGCGAAGTTCCCGTTCGTCGACCCGCCGGACGTGCGCGCGGTGCGCGACGGCGTCCAGCTGCTCACCGAGCTCGGCGCCCTGGCACCGGCCGCCTCGCC
>DASVMA010000391.1:0-7589 GCA_036384595.1 Cellulomonas sp.
CACACGTCGTCCTCGGTCTCGGGCGGCAGGTCGTAGTCCTCCTCGATGCCCTTGAGCCCAGCGGACAGCAGCACCGCGAACGCGAGGTAGGGGTTGCAGGCCGCGTCGACGCTGCGCACCTCGACCCGGCTGCTCTGCCCCTTGGCGGGCTTGTACATCGGCACCCGCACCATCGCCGAGCGGTTGTTGTGGCCCCAGGTGAGGTAGGCCGGCGCCTCACCGCCACCCCAGAGCCGCTTGTAGGAGTTGACGAACTGGTTGGTGACCGCGGTGATCTCAGCGGCGTGGACGAGCAGGCCCGCGATGAAGCTGCGCGCGACCTTGGAGAGCTCGAGCGGCGCACCCGCCTCGTGGAACGCGTTGCGGTCGCCCTCGAACAGGGACAGGTGCGTGTGCATGCCCGAGCCAGGCTGGTCAGCGAGCGGCTTCGGCATGAACGACGCGAAGACGCCCTGCTCGAGCGCGACCTCCTTGACGACCGTGCGGAAGGTCATGATGTTGTCGGCCGTCGTCAGCGCGTCCGCGTACCGCAGGTCGATCTCGTTCTGGCCGGGACCCGCCTCGTGGTGGGAGAACTCGACGGAGATCCCCATCGACTCCAGCATGGTGATCGCGGCACGCCGGAAGTCGTGCGCGGTCCCGCGCGGCACGTGGTCGAAGTAGCCACCCGAGTCGACCGGGACGAGCGGGACCTGCGGGTCCGCCGGGGACTCGAAGAGGTAGAACTCGACCTCGGGGTGCGTGTAGAACGTGAAGCCCTGGTCGCTGCCCTTGGCGAGCGCGCGCTTGAGCACGTTGCGGGAGTCCGCGAGCGACGGCTCCCCGTCGGGCGTGAGGATGTCGCAGAACATCCGCGCGGTGCCGTGGTGCTCACCGCGCCACGGCAGGATCTGGAACGTCGTCGGATCGGGCCGGGCGATCATGTCCGCCTCGTAGACCCGCGTGAAGCCCTGGATCGAGCTGCCGTCGAACCCGATGCCCTCGGTGAAGGCCGACTCGAGCTCGGCGGGGGCAATCGCGACCGACTTGAGGATCCCGAGCACGTCGGTGAACCAGAGACGGATGAAGCGGATGTCCCGCTCCTCGACCGTGCGGAGCACGAACTCCTGCTGCCTGTCCATGCCGTACATCCTGCCTGATGGACGCCGCGACCGGACCACTTCGTGGCAGGCGGCTCCGGCGAGTCGTCGCCCGCCCGCTCCCCCGCCGCGCCGACCCCGGTGCAGCACGGCATGTGCGCGCCGTGACCATGTGGCCTGGCGCAATAGGCTCGGGGCATGGCGCAGCTACGCATCGCGCTGGCGCAGATCGACACGTGCGTCGGCGACCTCGAGGCCAACACCCGTGCGGTCGTGGAGTGGGCACGGCGCGCGGCCGACGCGGGCGCCGACCTCGTCGTGTTCCCGGAGATGACGGTGACGGGATATCCCATCGAGGATCTCGCGCTGCGCGCCTCCTTCCGCCGAGGCGCCGAGGCGGCCCTCGTCCGGACCGCCGGCGAGCTCGTCGCGGCCGGGCTCGGCGACCTCGCGGTGCTCGTCGGCACAGTCGGGGAGAAGACGAGCCAGGAGCACGCGGGAGCACCGGCACGGCCCACGAACCAGGCGGTCCTGCTCCAGCACGGCGTCGTCCAGGCCCGCTACGACAAGCACCACCTGCCGAACTACGGCGTGTTCGACGAGTTCCGCATCTTCACCCCCGGGGACACCGCGTGCGTCCTGGACGTCCGGGGACGTCGAGTCGGCGTCGTCATCTGCGAGGACATCTGGCAGGACGGCGGGCCGGTCGCGCAGCTCGCGGCGGACGGCGTCGACCTGCTCGTCGTGCTCAACGGCTCGCCGTTCGAGGAGGGCAAGGGGCACCTGCGGACCGAGCTGGCCGCGCGCCGGGCCCGTGAGGTCGGCGCACCGCTCGCCTACGTCAACATGGTCGGCGGGCAGGACGACCTCGTGTTCGACGGCGGCTCGTTCGTCGTGGCCGACGACGGCACGGTCCTCGCACGGGCACCGCAGTTCGTCGAGCACCTGCTCGTGTGGGAGCTCCCCACCGGGGGCGGGCCGGCGCACCCCGCCGAGATCGCCCCGCCCCTCGACCCCGACGAGGAGATCTACCGCGCGATCGTCACCGGGCTGACGGGGTACGCCCGCAAGAACGGGTTCACGTCGGTCGTGCTCGGGCTCTCGGGCGGCATCGACTCCGCGCTCGTCGCGGCGGTCAGCGCGGACGCGCTGGGCGGCCAGAACGTCGTCGGCGTCTCGCTGCCGTCGCGCTACTCGTCGGACCACTCGAAGGACGACGCCGCGGACCTCGCGGAGCGGATCGGCGCGGACTACCGGGTGCAGCCCATCGGTCCGATGGTCGACGCGTTCGAGGCGCAGCTGGGGCTCGAGGGCGTCGCGGCCGAGAACCTCCAGGCCCGCGTGCGCGGGGTGATCCTCATGGGGCTCTCGAACTCCGAGGGGCACCTCGTGCTCGCGACGGGCAACAAGAGCGAGCTCGCCGTGGGCTACTCGACGATCTACGGCGACGCGGTCGGGGGCTACGCGCCCCTCAAGGACGTCGACAAGTCACGGGTCTGGGCGCTGTCGCGGTGGCGCAACCAGGCCGCCGTCGACGCCGGCCAGATCCCCCCGATCCCCGAGAGCTCCATCACGAAGCCCCCGTCGGCCGAGCTGCGACCCGGCCAGGTCGACCAGGACTCCCTGCCGCCCTACGACCTGCTCGACGAGGTCCTGGACGCCTACGTCGAGAACGCCGAAGGTCGCGCCGAGCTGCTCGCGCGCGGCTTCGATCCCGCCGTCGTGGACAAGGTGCTGTCGCTCGTCGACCGCGCCGAGTGGAAGCGCCGGCAGTACCCGGTCGGCCCCAAGGTCACCGCGCTCGCGTTCGGCCGCGACCGTAGGCTGCCGATCACGACGCGGTGGCGCGAGCCGTGAGCCGACCCATCCCCCAACCCTGCGTGACCCCGAGCACGGACCAGGAGCAGACCCGATGACCGACACCACGAAGCGCGTGCGCGTGCACCACCTGCGCGAGGCCAAGCAGCGCGGCGAGAAGCTGACGATGCTCACCGCGTACGACGCGCCCACAGCGCGCATCTTCGACGAGGCCGGGATCGACATGCTGCTGGTCGGCGACTCGATCGGCAACACGATGCTCGGCCACGCCACGACGATCCCCGTCACGGTCGACGAGCTCATCCCGGCGGTGCGGGCCGTGAGCCGCAGCGCCCACCGCGCGCTCGTCGTCGCCGACTTCCCGTTCGGCTCGTACGAGGCGGGCCCGGCCCAGGCCCTCGCGACCGGCGTGCGCTTCCTCAAGGAGGCCGGCGCGCATGCGGTCAAGCTCGAGGGCGGCCGCCGCATCGCCGCCCAGGTGCGGGCGCTGACCGACGCCGGCATCCCGGTCATCGGCCACCTCGGCTTCACGCCGCAGTCGGAGAACATCCTCGGCGGCAAGCGTGTGCAGGGCCGGGGCTCCCAGGCCGCCGAGGCGCTGAGCGCCGACGCGATCGCCCTCCAGGAGGCGGGCGCTGTCGCGGTCGTGCTCGAGATGGTGCCGAGCGACGTCGCTGCCCGCATCACCGAGATCCTGCGGATCCCGACGATCGGCATCGGTGCCGGCTCAGACGTGGACGGGCAGGTGCTCGTGTGGCTCGACATGGCGGGCATGGGCGAGTGGTCGCCGCGGTTCGCCAAGCAGTACGCGCAGGTCGGCCGCGTGCTGGGCGACGCGGCGCGTGCCTACGCGGACGACGTGCGAGCTGGGACGTTCCCCGACGCCGAGCACTCGTTCCTGACCTGAGCGCGGCGCCTGCTCAGCGCCGCTCCTCGTCCTCCTCGGCCTGCCACTTCTGCGCGCGCGCGGCGGCCGTCTCGAGCGCCTTCGTGGCTGCCTCGCGCGTCGGGTACGGTCCCATCAGGTTGGCCCAGTCGGAGACCTTGCCCTCCTCGACCTGGTGCGTCGCGACGTTGTAGTAGAACTGCTGGCCACTGCCCGTCATGCGTCCTCCTTCGCGCCCTGAGGGCCGGCGGTGGCCCTCGTCCGTAGACTGCCAGGTATGTCGCCCGTGCACGCGCCGAGAGGTGCCCTCGTCCCCGGGACCGTGAGCCCCCAGCGAGCGGTCCCTGCCTCGATCCCCCGCCCGGAGTACGTCGGGCGCCCCGCGCCGGCACGCCACACGGGCACCGACGTCGTCGCTCCGGAGACCATCGAGCGGATCCGCGTCGCCGCGCGCATCGCCGCCCGAGCCCTCGAGGAGGTCGGGCGGGGCATCGTCCCCGGCGTCACGACCGACGAGCTGGACCGGATCGGCCACGAGTACCTCATCGACCACCACGCCTACCCGTCGACCCTCGGCTACCGCGGGTTCCCGAAGTCGCTGTGCACGTCGGTCAACGAGGTCGTCTGCCACGGCATCCCCGACTCGACCGTCCTGCAGGACGGCGACATCGTCAACATCGACATCACCGCCTACATCGGCGGGGTGCACGGCGACACGAACGCGACGTTCGCCGTCGGGACCGTCGACGAGGAGTCGTCGCTGCTCATCGAGCGCACGCGCGAGTCCCTGGCCAGGGCCATCAAGGCTGTCAAGCCCGGCCGCGAGATCAACGTCATCGGTCGGGTGATCGAGAAGTACGCACAGCGCTTCGGCTACGGCGTCGTGCGCGACTACACGGGCCACGGGGTCGGGGAGACCTTCCACACCGGCCTGGTGATCCCGCACTACGATGCCGCGCCGCACTATGCGACAGTCATCGAACCCGGCATGGTCTTCACGATCGAGCCGATGTTGAACCTGGGTACGCCCGACTGCATCAGCTGGGACGACGGCTGGACCGTCCTCACCGCCGACGGCCGTCGCAGCGCCCAGTTCGAGCACACCCTCGTCGTGACCGACACCGGAGCGGAGATCCTCACCCTGCCATGAGCGACCACAAGCACGTCTCCAAGAAGCGCACCCCCACAGCCTTCGGCATCGACATCGGCGGCAGCGGCATCAAGGGCGCCCCGGTCAACCTCGAGACGGGCGCGTTCAGCGCCGACCGCGTGCGGATCCCCACGCCCCAGCCGGCGACCCCCGACGCGGTCGCCCAGACCGTCGCCCAGGTCATCGACGCGTTCCACCTGCCGGCCGAGCTGCACGTCGGGGTCACGTTTCCCGCCGTGATCCTGCACGGGGTCGCTCAGTCGGCCGCGAACGTCGACCCGTCGTGGATCGGCACCAACGTCGAGACCGCCGTGGCGCGAGCGACCGGTCGCTCGGTCGTGGCCGTGAACGACGCGGACGCGGCCGGCTACGCCGAGACCCTGTACGGCGCCGCGCGGGACAAAGCTGGCGTCGTGATCGTCGTGACGCTCGGCACCGGGATCGGCTCCGCGATCATCGTCGACGGCGTCCTCGTGCCCAACACCGAGCTCGGTCACCTCGAGATCGACGGGCACGACGCCGAGAGCAAGGCGGCCGACAGCGCGCGCGAGCGCGAGGGCCTCGACTGGGCGCAGTGGTCGGCACGCCTGCAGCGGTACTTCAAGACGCTCGAGAACCTGTTCTGGCCCGACCTCATCGTCGTCGGCGGCGGCGTGAGCAAGCATCACGCGAACTTCCTGCCGCTCCTCGACCTGCGCACGACGATCGTGCCGGCCGAGCTGCGCAACGCCGCCGGCATCGTCGGAGCGGCAGCGCTCGCGGCCCGCACCAAGCGGTCCGACTGACCTCGCACCCGTAGCGGCACTGCGCGAGGACGGGACGACGACCGTGGGCAGGGAGCTGACGCAGGTCGCGCCCGGCGTCTGGACGGCGACGGCGCAGATCTGGACGAGCCTGACGACCCTCGTGGTGGCCGACGACGGCGCATGCCTGCTCGTCGACCCCGGGATCACCGTGCCGGAGGTCGAGGCGCTCGCCGACGAGATCGAGGACCGCGGCTGGCACGTCGAGGCCGCGTTCGCGACGCACGCCCACTGGGACCACGTCCTGTGGTCCGCGCGGCTCGGCGACGTCCCTCGCTGGGCGACGCCGGCTGCCGCAGCGGCCCAGGTGCGCTCGCGAGACGCCGACCTGGCCAAGGCCGACGCGGCGGCTCCCGGGCACGACCGCGACCTGTTCGGCCTGCTCACGGCGCTGCCCGACGACGCCGACGCGGTGCCCTGGTCGGGTCCCCGCGCGCTCGTCGTCGACCACCGCGCCCATGCGCCCGGCCACGCGTCCCTCGTGCTCCCCGACTCGGGCGTGCTGATCGCGGGCGACATGCTCTCCGACGTCGAGATCCCGCTGCTCGACGTCGACGCGACCGACCCCGCCGGCGACTACCGCGACGGGCTCCACCGACTCGAAGCGGCCGTGACGCGGTACGCCGTCACGGCCGTCGTCCCCGGGCACGGTCATGTCGGCGGCCCGCGTGAGCTGGCCCGGCGGTTCGTGGTCGACCGGGTGTACCTCGGCGCTCTCCTCACGGGCCTCGACGCAGCCGACCCCCGCCTGGCCGACCCGTGGCTCCTCGAGGCGCACGAGCAGCAGCTCAGGGCAGTCACGTCGGAGTGATGGACCGGCCAAGGCCATCGGTCTACGGTCGTTTCATGGGACTTGTCGTCAGCCAGCTGTGCATCGACTGCGGCGAGCCCGGCGTGCTCGCCCGCTGGTGGGCGAACGTGCTCGGCTGGAGCATCGTCGGAGGTGCCGCCGCTGACGCGGATGCGGGCAGCGATGAGCTCGTCGACGACGACGAGGTCGAGATCGTGCCCGCGGACGGGTCGACGGGCAGCCTGCTCTTCCTGCGGGTGCCGGAGGCCAAGTCGGTCAAGAACCGCCTGCATCTCGACCTGCGGCCGCAGGACGGATCCGACCAGGAGACAGAGCTCGCTCGACTGATCGAGCTGGGCGCCCGCCCGGTCGACATCGGGCAGGGCCTCGACGCCACCTGGTACGTGCTGGTCGATCCCGAGGGCAACGAGTTCTGCCTGCTGCGCTCGACGCCGTCGCAGCTCTCCGAGATGCTCGCTGTCGTCGTCGAGTAGCCGGCGGGCAGCGGTCACCGTGCCGATTCCGATGACGGGCCTCCAGCCCGCGCAGCGGTGCGGGCAGACGCGAGTTCTCGACCCTCACGGCAGTCCAGCGGCTCATGTGCGGATGAGCTGGCCGATACGCCGGGTTGTGGTCAACCCGGAAACGGTCGTTGATGGACCTTGCTGAGCAGTGCTGGTTTCGCTGCTTGACCTGGACAGACACCTTGAGCACTCCCATGGTGGCTAGCGGCAGCTGATGGCTCCGACTGGTCGTTCTGCGGACTCCTTGCGGACTGGCTGCGGACTCGTGGCGGGCACGATGACCGCCCCAGGCGCGGTGGACGTGTTGGCATCAACGTTCCGTAGTCACCTGCTCGGCAAGCTGGGACTGGAGCCACGCGCGCAATGGAGCCTCAGGGAGACTCTCATCGTCGACGCCGACTCCTCGCGAATTCTCGGTGAACCGCGTGCACCTGTCGTCCGCCTCAGCGAACCATCAACCATCGCCGCGTCCTCGCGTTGGTTGCCGAGAGCTCGATATGCCGAGGGGGGCGGGGAAGCACCTACTGAGGAGACCCCTC
>DASVMA010000392.1:0-2070 GCA_036384595.1 Cellulomonas sp.
CCGAGAGCGCCGGACGCGTCGTGATCGCGTCGTACCTGCTCGCACCCGGGTACTTCCACGACCGGGTGCTCGAGGCGGGCGCCGACGTGGTCAGCGCACCGCTGGCCCCGGACGACCGGATCGTCGCGATCGTGCTGGACCGGTATGCGGCGACCGCCGACCAGCTCAGAGGTAGCGCAGCGGGTCGAACTCCGCGAGCGGGATGATCCGCAGGCGCGGAAGCTGCACGTTGAAGGCGTGGACGTCGCCCTCGAGGTCGAACACCTCGAGCCCGCGCTCCGTGAGCTGCGCGAGAGCGCTCGACGTGAACTCGCGGAACGCGAGCAGCCCGACGCGTCGGTCGGTGCCGAGCAGCGACTCGATCTCCGGCGTGAAGTCGCCGTCGTGGCTCGCCAGCAGGACGTCACCCTGGCGCGCTGCGAGCGCGGTCAGGGTGCGCTTGATGCCGATGTCGACGACCTTCTCGTAGCTCTCGCCGGCGAGGGGGATCGGCTGGTAGCCGATCGCCATGAGCGCCTGCACGAACGACATCGGCATGGTGCCGTTCGAGGCGTTGAGGAAGAACAGCCCCTTGACCGGCTGGTCCCACGTCCGCTGCGCGAAGTCGAGGATCCGCTCCCAGCGCGGCCGCTGCTCGGGGGTCGGGCGGCCGTTGAGGATCGCGGACCCGAGCGTCGCGTCGATGTTCTCGCCGTCGACCAGGACATACGTGGTGCGGCCGTCCTCGTTCGCCATCCGGCCAGCGTACGGCGTGGCGGCCCGGCCGAGGCCGAGAACACGGGACGTGCGACGACGCAGCCGTTGCGACGACCTCGATCACCATGGCGACAGCGTGCCGACCCCTGGCCGGGGGAGTGGGCTCGGTCACGTCGGCGGAGGGACCTCCGGCCCAAGATATCCGGCGCGCCGGAGCGCACGATGGACAACGAGACGCGGTCGGACCGCGTCTCGCACGACGAGTCGAGCAGGAGGTGAACCCGATGAAGATCCTCGTCACGGTGGCGTCACGGCACGGTGCGACCAAGGAGATCGGCACGGCGATCGCCGCTGTGCTCACGGCCGCGGGCCACAGCGTCGACGAGCTCGACCCCGCCCTGGTCACCGGGGTCACCGGGTACGACGCCGTCGTCCTCGGCTCGGCCGTGTACACCGCCCACTGGCTTCCCGCCGCGCGGGACTTCGCCGTGCAGTTCGCCGACGACCTCGCACGCCGACCGGTCTGGATCTTCTCCTCGGGCCTGGCCACGCAGCCGTCCGCGCGGGCCAACTCCCCCCACGAGATCCTCGCGCTCCGCGACAGGCTGGGCGCTCGGGGCCACCGCAGCTTCGCGGGACGCCTGGACCGCAGCGTCCTCGCGTTCACGGAGCGCTCGATCATCGCCGGGGCACGCGCCCGCGAGGGCGATCACCGGGACTTCGGTGCGATCGCTGACTGGGCCGGGCAGATCGCGTCCGCGCTCTCGCAGATGGTGGTCCGGACCGCCTGAGCTGTCGACCGGCCGGATCAGTCCAGCCGGGCGGCCACGCGGTCCCACAGCGCGGGGCGGCGCAGCTGGCGCAGCGCCTCGGCGACGTCGGACGCGGTCGGGCGGGACTCGGGCGCCATCGTCGTCATCGCTCGCAGGAGCGCCGACCAGCGCGGGCCCAGCCGGTCCGGGACGTCCGGCGTGTCGAGCAGCCGGGCCAGCGAGCTCGACAGCGCACCTCCCGGGTAGGCGCGGACGCCGGTGAGGCTCTCGAGCAGGACGAGCCCGAGCGAGTAGACGTCCGACGCGGGGCCGAGCGGTTGCGCGAGCGCCTGCTCAGGGCTCAGGTAGCTCGCCGTGCCGCGGGTCCGGTCGCTCATCGTCTGGTCGTCCAGCACCGCCGTCGGGCCGACCGCGATGCCGAAGTCCGCGAGCTTGGTCATGACCGTGGGGCCGGCGACATAGCCGGACACCACGGGCTCCGCCGACAGGAGGATGTTCGCGGGTTTCACGTCGCGGTGCACGATTCCGGCGGCGTGCGCGTGCTCGAGCGCCTGCGCGAGCTGTTGGCCGACGTCGGCGACCTGGTTCGGACCGAGGGGGC
>DASVMA010000393.1:0-9381 GCA_036384595.1 Cellulomonas sp.
AGCGAGAAGACCGGTGCGCCGTCGAGGCTGAGGTAGCGCCGGATCGGTGGCACGCGCTCGGACGTGAGCGCCCGGTGCGCGGCCAGCGCATGGTCGAAGCTGTGCACGAGCTCCGCAAGGCCCGCCCACCACCGCTCCTGCGCCTGCGCGGGCGTGCCCACGGGCGCACCCTCCTCGAGGAACGTCGGGCCGTAGGTCGCCCAGCCCTGGCCGTGCTGCGCGGCGAGCGCCATGGCGCGCGGGCCGTTGGCGGCGATCACGAACGGGACGCGCGGCCGCGCGATCGGCCCGGGCAGCATGCGGGCACCGTGCGCCTCGTAGAACTCGCCCTCGTGCTCGGTCACGGGCTGCGTGAGCAGCGTGTCGAGCAGGCCGACGAACTCGGCGAACCGGCGGGTGCGCTCCCCGCGGCTGGCGGCCGGCCCGAGCACGGTCGCGTCGGCTCCCTCGCCCCCGCCGCCGAGCCCGAGCAGGAACCGGCCGCCGCTCACGTCGTCGAGCCCCATCACGTCCTTGGCGAACGGCACCGGGTGGCGGAAGTTCGGGGACGCGACCCAGGTGCCGAGGCCGATCCGCTCGGTCACCGCGGCAGCTGCGGCGAGCAGCGGCACGGTGGCGAACCACGGCTCGTCGACGAGCGAGCGCCACGAGAGGTGGTCGTAGGTCCAGGCGTGGTCGAACCCGTAGGCCTCGGCGCGCTGCCACTTCTCCCGGGCGAGCACCCACCTGTCCTGCGGCAGGAGCACGATCCCGATGCGTACCGGCTCACTCATGGCGCGTCCTCTCAGGCCCAGCCGAGCTCGTGAAGTCGATCGTCGTCGATCCCGAAGTGGTGCGCGATCTCATGGACGACCGTGACGGCGACCTCGTCGACCACCTCGGCGCGGTCCTCGCACATCGACAGCGTCGGGTTGCGGAAGATCGTGATCCGGTCGGGGAGCGCCCCGGTCGCCCAGAACTCGCCGCGCTCGGTGAGCGGGAAGCCTTCGTAGACCCCGAGGAGGTCGGGCTCGCCCTCCGGAGGATCGTCCTCGACGAGCACGACGACGTTGTCCATCTGCGCCGCCAGCTCGGCCGGGATCTCGTCCAGGGCGTCCCGGACGGCGTCCTCGAAGTCCTCTCGCGACATGTCGACCACGCGTCCATCATGGCCTGCAGGTCCCGACTTTGGAGTTCGGGCCGTCAGACCGTATGCTCGACTCCGGTCTGAAGACGCCTCGACGTCGGGGGCGGTCGAGCCCCCATCGTCTAGCGGCCCAGGACCCCGCCCTTTCACGGCGGTAGCACGGGTTCGAATCCCGTTGGGGGTACGAGCAGTACGCAGTACGTCAGGTACCTTGTCTCACCACAAGGCCCCGTAGCGCAGCTGGTTAGCGCGCCGCCCTGTCACGGCGGAGGTCGCGGGTTCAAGTCCCGTCGGGGTCGCTCGAAACGCCCGGTCATCTGGCCGGGCGTTGTCGGTTCGGCCACTTAGCTCAGTTGGTAGAGCGTTCGACTGAAAATCGAAAGGTCGGCAGTTCGACCCTGCCAGTGGCCACATCAGCGAGGTCCCACCTGCTCAGGACCCACGCGAACGACGTGCTCAAGGCCCCGGGCCTGCGGAACCACCCGCAGCGCCAGGGGCCTTCGTGCTTCTCGCCGAGAGCTCCCCCAGCCTCGGCGACAAGCAGCCGCCGCCCGACGGCGATACCGTGGGACTGGCCCGTCAGAGCAGCAGGCCCTCGGGCCGATGTGCGACCCGTCGAGCGACGCACGCTCGCGTGGAGGTGGCGCGGCATGACCGTCCGTCCGCACGGAGCAGCCCTCGTCCGCCGCCTGCTCCAGCTGCTCGTCCTCCTGGCCATCCAGGCCCTCGTCCGGCGGCAAGCGCTGGGACTTCTGGGTCACGCGGCTCCTGCTCGTGGCCACCCTGGCGATCCTCGGCACCGCCGGGCTCGACCACCGCTGGGGCCTGACACCCGAGCTGCCGACGGCGGTGCGCGTCCTGGGGGCGCTCGTTCTCGCGGCGGGCTACCTGGTGACCCTCTGGGCGATGGTCGCTGCACACGGAGCTCAGCGGCTACCCCGACTACGCCCGACGAACCCGCTATCGACTGGTCCCGTTGATCTGGTAGTCCCTCCCGACGACCGAGGTGGTGCGAGATGACAGAGCACGCGTCCGTCGGCTTCCTCGCCGACGACATCCCCTACCTGAAGATCGGGCACGGGCCGCCGCTCGTCATGGTCCAGGGCCTGACCCCGGGCAACGACGTGCCGGCGGGGTGGGAGCGCCGGATGGCCGTGACGTACGGCACGCCCCTCGCGCGCCACTTCACCGTCTACTCCGTCAACCGCAAGCGGGGCCTCGCCCCGGGTGAGTCGATGTCGGACATCGCCCGGCACCTGGTCAACGCCATCGAGCACGACGTGGGTGGACCGGTGCTCCTGCAGGGCAGCAGCACCGGCGGCTCGGTCGTGCTTCAGCTCGCGGCTGACAGGCCCGACCTCGTCCGGCGCCTCGTGGTCGTGTCGTCGGCGTGCCGACTCGGCCCAGGCGGCCGCCGGGTGCAGGCCGAGGTCGCTCGTATGACCCGCGCCGGGGACGCCGCGGGCGCCTGGGCCCACCTGATGACGTCGCTGATGCTCCCGCCCGTGCTGCGGGGTCCGACGCAGCCGTTGGCTCGGCTCGCCGTCCGTTCGATGGTCACCGACGACCCGACCGACCTGCTCGTCACCCTGGACGCCGAGGACGCCTTCGACCTCGAGGCGGACCTGCCGCGCATCACCGCGCCCACGCTCGTCATCGGCGGGAGCAGCGACGCCCTCTACTCCCGCGAGCTGTTCGAGGCCACCGCCCAGGGCGTCCAGGACGGGCGGGCGCACGTGTTCGAGGGCTGGGGCCACCTGCGGACGTCGGGCTCACGGGCAGCGGCGAGCCTGGCCCTCGGCTTCATGCTCGCCGGCTAGGAGCCACGAACGACGGAAGCCCCGCCCGAGTCAGCTCGGTGCGGGGCTTCCGTCTCAGCGGGGTGCGCTCAGTCCTTGAACGCGTCCTTCACGTCTTCGCCGACCTTCTTCGCGTCAGCCTTGGCCTGGTCGATCTGGCCCTCGGTCTCGAGGCGGTCGTCGCCCGTCGCCTTGCCCGCTGCTTCCTTGGCGGTGCCCTTGGCGTGCTCCGCGGCGTTGGCGATCTTGTCGTCGAGTCCCATGGTGCTCCTCCTCGTGGTCGGATCAGGTCGTTCGACGCTAACCCGGCACTCGCGAGAGCGCGCGTCGGGAGCGAACCGCGGCATCCCACGTGATGAGCAAGATCGTCCCGCTGTGGCATGTCCTCCCCGGTCACGGGCGTGGCCCACCTAGGCTGGCGACAGCGACACCGCGCGCTCTGCGCGCGCCATCGGATCCGACGGAGGACCACCCGTGAACCAGACGCCCGATGCCGAGCGCCCGCGCGGCGCTCGCTTCTTCGACCGATTCACCGAGCCGTTCTCGGACATCGCGCGCGACAAGATCACGCAGGTCGAGGACAAGGTCCGCTCGTCGATCAAGTCCGAGGTCGACGCCGTCGGCCGGTCGGTCAAGGCCCGCGCCGTCGAGATCCGCCCCAGCGCGCTGGCGTTCGGCGCCGCGGCGCTGCTGACGTTCTTCGGGATCGCGCTGCTCCTCACGGCGGCCGTCGTCGGCCTGGCCCACGCCGTGAGCCTGTGGCTCGCCGCGCTCATCATCGGGCTCGTGCTCGTCCTCGGCGGTGCGGCGTTCGCGGCGCTGGGACGCAGTCGCCTCCCTGCTCCCGTACGCGGCACGCCGCCGGTCCCGCACCCGGCACCCGACGCCGACGAGCTCGTCCACCCCTGGGCCGACTGAGCGCGCGACCACACTCCCGAGCGACATCGAGGGCCGACTGACCTCGCAGGTCGGCGGCTTGTCCGACAGACTGTGGACGCACGGCACGCACAGCATCGTCCGGACGAGAGGTGAGGGCAGATGGTCACCGGGACGCACGGCCCGTCAACGAACGACCACCAGTCGATCGGTGAGCTCATCGGCCGACTGAGCGAGCAGGGCGCACGGCTCGTCCATGCCGAGATCGAGCTCGCCAAGGCAGAGATGGCGGCGCGCGCCCAGGCGGCGGGCGTCGGGGCCGGCCTGTTCGCAGGTGCGGCCCTGTTCGGGTTCTTCGCCTTCGCGACCCTCATCGCCACGGCGATCATGGGACTCGCGAACGCGGTCGCGCCCTGGCTCGCCGGTCTGATCGTGTCGCTCGTGCTCCTCGCCCTGACCGCGGCGCTGGCGCTCATCGGACGCAACCGCCTGAAGGCCGGCGCATCGATGCCCGATCGCACGGTCGCGAACGTCAAGAAGGACGTCGACGCGGTCAAGGAAGGTCTGAGCTGATGGCCACCGAACCGAAGATCGCCGCGCTCGAGGCCGAGCTCGCCGCCACCCGCGCGCAGCTCGTCGAGACCGTCGAGGAGCTGTCCACCCGGCTCGACCCGCGCTACCAGGCCGGTCAGGCTGCCGAGAAGGGCCGACGGCTCGTCCGGGACGCGATCGGCACCGACCCCGCAGCCGACCCGTCGGCGCGGACGCATGCACGTGTCGTGCTCGGCGCAGGCGTCGCCGCCCTCGGCATCGTCGTCAGCGCGATCGCGCGGCGCCGCTGAGGTCGGTCACGACTCCATCGCCGGGCGCCTGCGCGGCGTCGGGATGGCGGGCTGTGGGCGAGCCGCCCAGGCGGACCAGAGGTGCTGAGCGGCGTAGACGCGCCAGGGCCGCCACGACTCCGCGCGCGCCTGCGCGTCGCGGATCGTGACGGTCTGGCCGGCACCCCCGGGCAGCTGGGCCATGGCGTACCGCAGGACGAGGTCTCCGGCCGGGAACACGTCGGGGTGGCCGAGTGCGCGGAGCACCACGTAGTCGGCCGTCCAGGGCCCGATGCCAGGCAGGACGAGCAGAGCCGCGCGGACGCCCGACGGGTCCGACCCGTGCGTCAGCGGCAAGCCGTCGGCCACCGCGCGCGCCATCACGCCGACCGTCGAGGCGCGGCCCTGATTGAGGCCGAATGCTCGCAGCACGTCGACGGGGACGTCGGCGAGGTCCTCCGCCGTGGGGAACAGGCGGAGCCCCGCGGGACCGGGTTCACCGAGCGCGGTCACGATCCGGCCGACGACGGTCCTCGCCGCGGCGGTCGACACCTGCTGGCCGACGACGGCCCGGACCGCGAGCTCGAACGGGTCGACCGTTCCGGGGATGCGCAGGCCCGGACGCGCGACCACCGGGCCGGCGAGCAGCGGGTCGGCACCGAGGGCCGCCGCGACGGCGGCTGGGTCCGCATCGAGGTCGAGCCATCGACGCAGGCGCTCGACCACCCATGCCTCGTCCGATGCGTCCGGACGGGACGGAAGGTCGAGGTCGGCGGTGACGGCTGAGCCGTCGGGCGCGAGGTGCACGTGCGCCACAACGGTGCCGCTCGGCGCGCTCAGCAGCCGGGTGATGGAGTGGCGGTGCGGGGAAGACTGAGGGTGCGCCTGCGACGAGCTCGAGGACGGGGTCGAGCCGGAGACGCCCGGGGCTTGCGCCCAGCTCACGCGTTCGAGACCGGGAACGGCACGGTCGGCAACGTGTCTGAACCACGACGTCGCGTCGAACGGTGGCGTGTGGAGCAGCTCCAGGGTGACCCGGGTCCAGGGGCCGTTCCCTGTCGGACTGCTCATGGAGGCGAGATCAGGCCTCGCGCTGGCTCGGGATGCCGTTGAGCAGGTTGCGAACCTCGGCCTCACGGTACCGGCGGTGGCCGCCGAGCGTGCGGATCGAGGAGAGCTTGCCGGCCTTGGCCCAGCGGGTGACCGTCTTGGGGTCCACGCGGAAGAGCGTGGCCACCTCGGACGGTGTCAAGAGCGTTTCTGGCTCTGTGGCATGTGCGGACATGTAGTGCCTCCCAGGGCTAGGGTTCGGCGGCCGCGGCTACGGCCACCGAGTCTGTCGAGTTCACAACGAACGCGACACACACGCGAACCCGAGAGACCGTGAGCGAGCACGAGGTACTCGACGCAACCCGACCCCCCCGCAGTACGCCCTCATATCATGACGTATCGCCGAGTGTGCCGCATATGTGCACACGATTTGGTTACGGTTTCTCACCAACACCTCATCCGGCGCGGTGGGGAACGTTACACATCAGGGTAATCCCTACCAACCGGTCAGCCAAGGGCGCCGAGGAGTGACTCGCGCCACCTCTGCAGCACCCTCGACGAGGGTCGGCAGAGGTCCGCCCGGGCACCCGTGGGTGGCCGCCCGCCGCGAGTGGTCGGAATACCTGCGGAGCATGTACCGTTGCCCCACGAAGAGACGATTCCAGCACCCCGGGGCCGCACGTGTACGCACGGAGCCGCCCCGCTTCCACGTAAGAGGGGGTCGATGCCATGGGGCGCGGCCGTCAGAAGGCTAAGCAGACCAAGGTAGCCAGGGAGCTGAAGTACTTCAGCCCCGACACGAACTACCGAGCTCTCGAGCAAGAGCTCACGTCGCATGGCCGCAACGATGTCGTGACCGACAGCCGCCGCGCTGTGGACACGGAAGACCCGGAACGGCCTCGCGACAGCGGGCCGTGGCGCGACGACAGCTGATCTCGGTGGACGGTCACCGGCACCACCTCAGGTGGTCCGGTACCGCCCCGAGAGGCGCACAGCGCCTCCGTGCACACCCTTCGTCCCCGTGACCAGCTCGCTGTCCGTTGCCACGTCCCGGGCCGGGTCGAGGTCACGAGCACTCCCGAGCACCCACGCCGGCAGGCCCAGCTCGGCGGCGTGAGCCAGGACGCCGTCGACCGCCTCCGGCGCGACGATCGCGACCATGCCGACCCCGAGGTTCAGCGTGTTCTCGAGGTCCGACCACGGGACCGAGCCGAGCGCCTGCACGAGCCCGAACACCGGCGGCAGGGTCCAGCTCGTGCGGTCGACCTCGGCCACGAGCCCGGGCGGCAGGACGCGCGCGACGTTCGCCGCCAGCCCACCCCCCGTGACGTGACTGAACGCGTGCACGCCGCCGGACGCGCGCTCGACGAGAGCGAGGCAGTCCGACGCGTAGACGCGCGTCGGCGTCAGCAGCTCCTCGCCCAGGGTCCGGCCGAGCTCCGGGACGTGGCGTTCGAGCCCCCAGCCGGCGACCTCGACGACCTTGCGCACGAGCGAGTACCCGTTGGAGTGCAACCCGCTCGACCCGAGCGCGACCAGCACGTCACCCGAGCGCACCCGGTCCGGGCCGAGCAGCTCGTCGGCCTCGACGATGCCCGTCGCCGCACCGGCCACGTCGTACTCGTCGGGCCCCAGCAGCCCCGGGTGCTCGGCCGTCTCGCCGCCGACGAGCGCCGTCCCCGCAACCTGGCAGGCTGCCGCGATGCCGCGCACGATCCCCGCGATCCGCTCGGGCACGACCCGGCCGCACGCGATGTAGTCCGTCATGAACAGCGGCCGCGCACCGACCACGACGATGTCGTCGACGACCATGCCGACGAGGTCGAAGCCGATCGTGTCGTGGATGTCGAGCGCCTGCGCGATCGCGACCTTGGTACCCACGCCGTCCGTCGAGGTGGCGAGCAGCGGGCGGCGGTACCGCAGCAGCATCGACGCGTCGTACAGCCCCGCGAAGCCGCCGACACCGCCCAGCACCTCGGGCCCGTGCGTCGCGCGCACGGCGTCCTTCATGAGCTCGACGGCCTTGTCGCCCGCGTGCGTGTCGACGCCCGCGCCCGCATACGTCACCGGGGCGGTCGGGCCCTGGCCCACCGACGCGCTCACGGGTGGTCCAGCGCGCCGGCGCCGCCGACGCCCGTGACGAGCGTCGCGAGACCGTCCTCGGGGCTTCCGAGCGGCAGCTCGCTCTGCTCGAGCAGGAACTTGCCGAGCCGGTGCGCTGGTGGCAGCTCGATCGGGTAGTGGCCCGTGAAGCATGCCGAGCAGAGCTGCGACGCGGGCTGCTCTGTCGCGGCGATCATGCCCTCGGTCGAGATGTAGCCGAGCGAGTCGGCCTGCAGCGACGCGGCGATCTCGTCGACCCCCAGCCCGTTCGCGATGAGCTCGGCGCGCGAGGCGAAGTCGATCCCGTAGAAGCACGGCCACTTGACGGGCGGTGAGCTGATCCGCACGTGCACCTCGGCCGCCCCCGCCTCCCGCAGCATCCGGATGAGCGCGCGCTGGGTGTTGCCGCGCACGATCGAGTCGTCGACGACGACCAGCCGCTTGCCGCGGATGACCTCGCGCAGCGGGTTGAGCTTGAGCCGGATGCCGAGCTGGCGCAGCGTCTGCGACGGCTGGATGAACGTGCGCCCGACGTAGGCGTTCTTGGTCAGCCCCTGCCCGAACGGGATGCCCGACTCGGCCGCGTACCCGACGGCCGCCGGAGTACCCGACTCAGGGACCGGGATGACCAGGTCGGCGTCCACGGGATGCTCCTGGGCGAGCCGGCGCCCCATCGCCACGCGGGCGGCGTGCACCGAGCGACCCGCGATCGACGTGTCGGGGCGCGCGAGGTACACGTACTCGAACACGCAGCCCGCGCGCTCGACCGGCGCGAACCGGGTGCTGCGCAGACCATCGGCGTCGATCGCGATGAGCTCACCCGGCTCGACCTCGCGCACGAACGACGCGCCCACGATGTCGAGCGCGGGGGTCTCGCTCGCGACGACCCAGCCCCGCTCGAGACGGCCCAGGACGAGCGGCCGGACCCCGTGCGGGTCGCGTGCGGCGTAGAGGGTGTGCTCGTCCATGAAGACGAGGCAGAACGCGCCGCGCAGCCGCGGCAGGACCTCGAGCGCGGTGGCCTCGAGGGTGTGGTCCGGGTCGCCCGCGAGCAGCGCGGTGATGAGCGCCGTGTCGGTCGTGTTGCCCCGGGCGAGCTCGCCGCGGCGCATCGACCCGTACCGCTCGGCGACGAGCTCGACGAGCTCCGCGGAGTTCGTCAGGTTGCCGTTGTGACCGAGCGCGATGGTGCCGCCCGCGGTCGCGCCGAGGGTGGGCTGCGCGTTCTCCCACGTGCTCGCGCCCGTCGTCGAGTAGCGCGTGTGGCCGATCGCGATGTGCCCCGTGAGGGCGTTGAGCGACGTCTCGTCGAACACCTGCGAGACGAGGCCCATGTCCTTGTAGACACGGAGCTGCTCGCCGTTCGAGGTGGCGATGCCGGCCGACTCCTGGCCGCGGTGCTGCAGCGCGTACAGACCGAAGTAGGTGAGCTTGGAGACCTCTTCGCCTGGCGCCCAGACCCCGAAGACGCCGCATGCGTCTTGGGGACCCTTCTCGCCTGGCAGGAGGTCGTGGGTCAGAAGTCCGTCTCCGCGAAGGGCCACGTGACCATGGTCGCACACGCCCTCCCGCGAGACGCCCGCCGCCCGGTGGGTTGGCGGGCCCG
>DASVMA010000394.1:0-4093 GCA_036384595.1 Cellulomonas sp.
GTCGGGGTCAGCCGACCCGGCACGTCATGCGCTGGCGACGACCAGGGCCACGTTGTGGCCCCCGAACCCGAACGAGTTGTTGATCGCGGCGATCGGACCGGCGCGCAGCTCGCGGGGGGTGTCCCGCACGAGGTCCAGCTCCAGCTCCGGGTCGGGGTCTGTCACGTTGATGGTGGGCGGGGCCTTCCGGTCGGCCAGTGCGAGCACCGTGAAGATCGTCTCGAGCGCGCCCGCGCCCCCGAGCAGGTGGCCGGTCATCGACTTCGTGGCCGACAGCGCGACCTGGTCGGCAGCGGCCCCGAGCACCTCACGGACCGCGCGCGCCTCGATCAGGTCGCCGACGACCGTCGACGTCGCGTGCGCGTTGACGTGCACGATGTCGGAGGCCGTCAGCTGGGCGTCGGTCAGCGCCGAGCGCATCGCCGCCACCTGACCGCGGCCCTCGGGGTCGGGAGACGTGATGTGGTAGCCGTCGGAGCTGAGCCCGACGCCGGCCAGCCGCGCGTACACGCGCGCACCGCGTGCGGCTGCGTGCTCGGCCGACTCGAGGACCACGATCCCGGCCCCCTCGCCGAGCACGAAGCCGTCCCGGTGCAGGTCGTAGGGCCGCGAGGCGGTCGCGGGGTCGTCGTTGCGGGTCGACAGGGTCCGGGACGCCGCGAACGCTGCGAGGGGCATCGGGTGGATGGCCGCCTCGGTGCCGCCCGCGACCACCACGTCGGCGCGCCCGGAGCGGATCATCTCGACGGCGTAGCCGATGGCCTCGGCGCCCGAGGCGCAGGCGGACACGAGCGCGTGGGCACCCGCCCGGGCGCCGATCTCGAGCTCGACGTAGGCGGCGGGGGAGTTCGGCATGAGCATCGGGACGGTCATCGGCAGGACGCGCCGGCCGCCCTTCTCGCGCAGCGTGTCCCAGGCGTCCAGGGTCGTCCAGATACCGCCGATGCCGGACGAGACGACCGCACCGAGCCGCGTGGGGTCGACCTCGGGGCTCCCGGCGTCGGCCCAGGCCTCGCGCGTCGCGATGATCGCGTACTGGGCCGAGGGGTCCATGCGCTTGATCTCAGGTCGCGTGAGCACCTCGTCGGGCTTGACCTTGATCTGGGCCGCGAAGCTGACGGCGATCTCGTAGCGCTCGGCCCAGTCGTTGTCGAAGGTGCGTGCGCCCGACTCGCCGGCGAGCGCCGCGCGCCAGGTGCTCGCGACGTCACCGCCGAGCGGTGTGGTGGCTCCCAGGCCGGTGACGACGACGTCGATGACGGGGCTCATGGTCTGCTCCAGTTCGGCGAGGACGAGATGCGTCCGGGTCCCGGCCCGGCGGGTGCCGGAGCGGTTCCGTCCAGGGACCGGGCCCCGGACGCTGTCGTGCGGTGGTGCTGTGCTGTCAGGCCTGCGCCTTGGCGATGAACGAGACGGCGTCGCCGACGGTGACGAGGTTCTTGACCTCGTCGTCGGGGATCCGCACGTCGAACTTCTCCTCGGCCAGGGTCACGATCGTCATCATCGACAGGGAGTCGATGTCGAGGTCGTCGGTGAAGGACTTCTCGGGCAGGACGGAGTCGGTCGGCAGCCCCGTCTCCTCGCTGACGATCTCGGCCAGTCCGGCCAGGATCTCCTGCTCGCTGTTCGCCATCGGTGTCTCCTTGGTGTGGGTGGTGCTGGGTCGATGAACCGTACTGCTCGTGGTCGTCGGACGCTGTGGGCGTCCGGCGCCGGGTGGGGACCCGGTCAGGGCAGGACGACGACTTGGGCCGCGTAGACGAGGCCCGCGCCGAAGCCGATCTGCAGCGCGAGGTCGCCCGACTGCACGGCGCCCTCCTGCAGCAGGCGGTGGGTCGCGAGCGGGACGGACGCGGACGAGGTGTTGCCGGTGTCGGCGATGTCCCGGCCGATGACGACGGTCGCCGGGAGGTGGAGCTGCTTGGCCATCTGGTCGATGATCCGCATGTTGGCCTGGTGAGGGATGAAGGCCTGGATCTGGTCGGCGGTGACACCGGCCGCGTCGAGGGCCTGCTGGGCGATCTTGGGCATCTCGAAGGCCGCCCACTTGAACACCGACTGGCCGTCCTGGCGCAGCGTCGGCCAGCCGAGCTCGGGGTTGTCGCGCAGCTCCATCCAGCTGTGCGTCTGGCCGACGGCCTTGGCGCGCGACCCGTCGGATCCCCAGATGGTGGGTCCGATGCCGGCGAAGTCCGACGGCCCGACGACTGCCGCGCCCGCGCCGTCGCCGAGCAGGAACGAGATCGAGCGGTCGGTCGGGTCGATGAACTCGCTCATCTTCTCGGCACCGACCACCAGGACGTGGCGCGCGGCACCCGACCGGACCAGCGCGTCGGCCTGGCCGATGCCGTAGCAGTAGCCCGCGCAGGCGGCCGAGATGTCGTACGCGGCTGCGGGGGTCGAGCCGAGGCGGTCCGCGAGGACGGCTGCGCCGGCGGGCGTCTGCTCGAAGTAGGTGACGGTCGACAGGATGACCGCGTCGATGTCGGACGCCGTGAGGCCGGCCGCGGCGATCGCCTGGCGGGAGGCGGCCTCCGAGAGGTCGAGGACGTCGACGTCCGCGCCGGCACGGCGCCGGGTGACGATCCCGGTGCGCTGCTGGATCCACTCGTCGGAGGAGTTGATCGGGCCCGCGATGTCGTCGTTGGTGACGACGTTCTCGCCTCGGGCGGCGCCGATCCCCATGATCCGGGAGTGCGCGGCGCCGGTGGCCTGGGTGAGGGTCGGTCGGGTCACAGGGTGCTCTCCTGGCTGCGCGGGGTCCCATGGCGGGCGATCAGGTCTCGGGCGGCGTCGATGTCGGACGGTGACTTCACCGCGACCGTCTCCACCCCGGGCAGGCTACGCCGGGCCAGCCCGGCGAGCACACCGCCTGGCGCGAGCTCGAGCATCCCCGTGATGCCGAGCGCGGCGAACGTCTCCTGGCACAGGTCCCACCGGACCGGGGCGACGATCTGCTGGGCGAGCCGGTGCAGCACGTCCACGCCCGAGCCCATCCCGTCGGGGCCGCCGGAGTACGCCCGGCCGTCGGCGTTCGACAGCAACGACAGGAGCGGGTCGTGCGCGTGCTGAGCGGCCGCGACGGGAGCGAACGCGTCGAGGGCCGACTGCATGAAGGGGGTGTGGAACGCCCCGGCCACCTGGAGCGGGATGACGCGGGCCCGTGCCGGCGGGTTCGCGGCTAACCGTTCGAGGCTCGTGAGGTCGCCCGCGGCGACGACCTGGCCGCCCCCGTTGACGTTCGCGGGGCGTAGACCGGCTGCCTCGATCGCGGCGAGGACCTCCTGCGCGTCACCGCCGACGACGGCGCACATGCCGGTCGCCACGGCGCGTGCCGCCTCGGCCATGGCTGCGGCGCGCGCTGTCACGAGCGCGACGGCCTCGTCGGCGGAGAGGACCCCCGCGACGGCGATCGCCGTGAACTCGCCCACGGAGTGCCCGGCGGTCACGGCTGCGACGTCGGCCGGGGCGCGCTCGCCGAGGATCGCGCCCAGGGTGAGCAGCGACGTCGACACGATCAGGGGCTGCGCGACGGCTGTGTCGCGGATCGTGTCGGCGTCGGAGGTCGTGCCGTGCGCGGTGAGGTCGACACCGGCGGCGCTCGAGAAGCCCGCGAGCCGCTCGCTCACCCCCGGGAGCTCGAGCCAAGGTGCGAGCATGCCGGGTGACTGGGAGCCCTGACCGGGGCAGACGATGGCGAGCACGCGTCCACTGTGCCAGGCGGATGCCCGGTGGCCGGAGCGGGCTCGCACGAACCTTCTGCGAGCCTGTTGTCGCTAACCGACAAGAACGGGCCGACTCAGGTGTCCTCGCCGAGACGTCCGATCGCGAGCGCCGTCTGCAGGACGTACGCCTCGCGCGGGTCGAGCGGGTCCCATCCCGTCACGTCGGCGACGCGGCGCAGGCGGTATCGGACGGTGTTGGGGTGCACGTAGAGCACGCGTGCCGCCGCCTCGAGCGATCGGCCCGCGCCCAGGTAGGCGGTCAGGGTCTCGAGCAGCGAGCCTGTGCTCGCAGCGAGCGGGACGTAGGCCTGCGCGACGAGGGCCCTCCGAGCCGTCACGTCGCCGACGAGCACGCGCTCGGGCAGCAG
>DASVMA010000395.1:0-2378 GCA_036384595.1 Cellulomonas sp.
AGTCGTGCCCGGTCGCGGCGCGCGCAGCCGACCCTCGTGGCGCCGAGGTCGACGCGGCGGGCGCCTGCCCGATCGTCAGCGCGGTCATGACGCCACCTGCGTCATCAGGTCGAGCGCGGTGCGCTGCGCGGTCGCCGATGCCAGGGCCGACGCGAGCTCGGTGCTGGCGCTGCTCGTGGGCGTCGTCACCGTCGCGGCCTGCGGCAGGACCCGACGGATCGCCGTCGGCTCGGTGTAGACGTCGCGGACCGCGACGGACTTGCCGGGCTTGGGTGCGTCGATCATCTTGCCGTTCCCCTCGTAGATCGCGATGTGGTCGCCGCCCTGGAACACGAGCAGGTCACCGGGCAGCGCCTGGGCGAGCGACGGCACGGCCGTGCCGATGGTCATCTGGTCACGTGCGACCCGCGGGAGGCCGGTCACGCCGATGTCGGCCATGGATCGCACGACGAGTCCGGAGCAGTCGAGGCCGCCCTCGCTGAGCGTCTCGCCGCCCCACACGTACGGGACCCCGATGTACTTCTCGGCGGCCGCCACGAGGCCCTGACCGGTCGCGGTACCGGTCGCGGACACGACCGATCCGGACGTCGCGGACGACGTGCCGGTCAGCGCCGACAGCGACGTCATCGACGAGGCGTCGACACCCATGGCCGCGAGCGCCGACGCGAACGACGACGCACTCGAGCTGCCGCCGGTCGAGAGGCCGCCCGTCGAGGCGCTCGTCGCGCCCGTCGAGGCACTCGTCGCGCTCGTCGCGACGGTCGTCTCGGGGGCGACGAGCGTGCGCAGCTCGGTGATCCGCGCCTGCACGGCGGCGATGCCGGCGATCCCGGCCATCCCGGCACTCATGACCGCACCGTTTCGGTCGACTCGACGGCTGCCTCGCCCGGTGCCTGCCGAGCGTCGGCCCGCGCGGCGAGCATCCGTGCACCGACCTCGTCGAGCACCATCTGCTCGGCCCGCTCGTCCTCGGCGCGCACCTGCGCGTCGTGACGCTCCTGGAGCCGTTCGAGGGCCTTGGTCTGCACGCGCGCTGCGGTCCAGGCGATGCTGGCCACCGCGACCTCGGCGTCGGCGGTCTGCACCTCGGACCGGCGCTCGGTCAGGAGGCTGCCGAGTGCCGCGCGGCTCGCTGCGGCCGCGTGGAAGTGCAGCTCGTCGGAGTGTCCCGGCAGGCTCGCGGAGCCCAGCATGACCTCGGTGTCGTGGCGTCGGGCGTCGGCCGCGGCCCGCAGGCGAGACGCCGCGGCGAGCTCGGCGGCGGCGCGGTCCTCGGCCATGCCGCGCAGGTGGAGCAGGCTCGCGAGGCGGAACGGGCGGCTCATCGCAGGTCTCCCATCGCGTGCACGAGCATGCCGAGGCGCGTCCAGGAGTCCGCGACCGGCGCGCGCTCGTCCATCTGCTGCTGCAAGAACGCGTCGATCGCGCGTGAGTGCGTGACGGCCGCGTCGACGAGGGGGTTGCTGCCCGCGACGTACGCGCCGACGTCGAGCAGGTCCTGCGCCTGCCGACGGGCCGCCATGACCCGGCGCAGCTGGATCGTCAGGTCGCGCTGCTCGCGGCTGATGATGCGGGACGCGACCCGGGAGATGGATCCGAGCGCGTCGACGCTCGGGAAGTGGCCGCTGACGGCGAGCTTGCGGTCGAGCACGACGTGCCCGTCGAGGATCGAGCGGGCGGCGTCGGCGATGGGCTCGTTGTGGTCGTCGCCGTCGACGAGCACCGTGTAGATGCCGGTGACGGACCCGCGGGCGCCGGTGCCGGCGCGCTCGAGCAGCTGGGCGAGCAGCGCGAACGTGCTGGGCGGGTAGCCGCGGGTCGCGGGCGGCTCGCCGACCGACAGCCCGATCTCCCGTTGCGCCATCGCGACGCGCGTGAGCGAGTCCATCATCAGGACGACGTCGGCACCGCCGTCGCGCAGGTACTCGGCGATGCGCGTCGCGACGAAGGCCGAGCGCAGGCGGACCAGCGGCGGCTCGTCGGACGTCGCGACGACGACGACGCTGCGGGCGAGCCCCTCGGGCCCGAGGTCGTCCTCGAGGAAGTCGCGCACCTCACGGCCGCGCTCACCGACGAGGGCGATGACCGACACCTCGGCGTCGGTGCCGCGCGCGACCATCGACAGCAGGCTCGACTTGCCGACGCCGGACCCGGCGAACAGTCCGATGCGCTGGCCGCGGCCGACGCTCACGAGCGTGTCGAGCACGCGCACGCCGAGCTCGAGCGGCAGGTCGACGCGGGTGCGCTCGAGCGGGTGCGGCGCGTGGCCGGTGATCGGGACGTGCACGACGTCGCGCAGCGGGCCCTTGCCGTCGATCGGTCGGCCGAGGCCGTCGAGCACGCGCCCGAGCAGCCCGGGGCCGACCGGCGCTGTCAGC
>DASVMA010000396.1:0-3738 GCA_036384595.1 Cellulomonas sp.
GCGATGCGCGAGGAGCCCGTGACCGCGCCCCATGCGCTGAGCACCGCCGCTCCCGGGCCGGTGTCGGATGGGGCCCACGCGCCCGCGCCGGCGCCCGCCAGGAACGCGCCGAACCCCACGGCCGCAGCCGCCACGCGGACACCTGCACCCCGGTGGTTGCTCGCACGCCCGTCTGTGTGCGCAGGCGCGCCAGACCGGTGCCGGGATGTCATCAGCCCATGATCGCATCCTGTGCACCCGCCGTGGCTACCATCACCTGATGACAGTGGATCGGGAGGGCCGGGGCAGGGGCCCCCGCATGTCTCGTGACGACCGCCGCGCGCAGGTGCTCAGCGTCGCGCAGGAGCTGTTCTCGACCGAGGGCTACCACCACGTGTCGATGGACGACATCGCCGATCGGGCCGCCGTCAGCAAACCCGTGCTCTACCGGCACTTCCCGTCGAAGCTCGACCTCTACGGCGCGGTCGTGGACGAGCGCGCGATCGAGCTGCTCGCCGCGATCGACGCTGCCGTCGAGCCCCTCGAGGCCGGTCCCGTCCAGCCCGGCGAGGGCCGCGTCGTCGTCGCAGCGATCGTGCGCGCGTACGTCGACTTCGTCGAAGGGGCCGGCGAGTCCGCGGCACTCCTGTTCGAGTCCGACGTCACGAAGGATGTCGGCGTACGTGCCCGCGTCGAGCACGCCTCGAGCGAGGCCGCGCGCCGCATCAGCACCGTGCTCGTCGACGTCACGGGGCTGCCGACCGAGAGTGCGAGCATGCTCGCCGTCGCGCTGACCGCGATGGCGCAGGCCGCCGCGACCCACCGGTTCCGGTCGTCGGGCGGCCCGACGCCCGAGATCACCTCCGAGCTCGTGGCCCGGCTGGCCTGGCGCGGCATCGCCGGCCTGGTGCGGTCGGACTTCGAGTACGAGGGATCAGCCTAGGATTGACGCGGCCAGCCGGTCCGACCGGCTCGGCGTCGGTCTGGGCAGGCATCGGGATGGTGCGCCATCGGACGGTCCGACCTCGCCGCGACGCACCGGCCAGAACTTGAGGAGACGGTTTCAGTGGAGATCACGATCGGCGTGCAGAACCTGGTTCGCGAGCTTGTGGTCGAGTCCGACCAGACACCCGACCAGGTCGCCGAGGCTGTTGCCGCGGCACTCGGCGGCAAGCCTGCGCTCGAGCTCGTCGACACGCGCGGGCGCCACATCATCGTCCCGACCGCATCGATCGGGTACGTCGAGATCGGCGGAGAGACCAAGGGACGCGTCGGCTTCGGCGCCATCTGACGCCTGCGGCGCGAGCGCCACAGCCCTGACGGGCCAGCGGTCGCGTCGTCGGGCCGGGTCGCGCGCGCGTGGCGTCAGGCCGTCAGGCCGAGCCGTCCCATCCGATGGGTGTGCTCGGCGGTGAGCGCGCCGAACAGCTTGCCCGACGCCTCCCCCGCCTCGACGTAGGAGTCGGTGCCGGCAGCGATCCGGAGCAGCGCGGGACGTGACCCGAGCAGAGCCTGGACGACGCCGAGCGCCTCTCCGCCGAGCCGTCGGCCCCACAGGGCGAGGCGTGCGACGAGGACGTCGTCACCCGCACCGGCTGCGGCGATCTCGGCGACGACGAGGTCCGCGTGACCGTGGTCCTCGAGCACCTCGAGGACCAGCCCGCGCGACGTCTCGTCGAGCCGTGCGGCCGCGATCCGGCAGAAGTCGTCCGCGACCCCATACCCGACGTACGACGTGAGCAGGCGCTCCCACCACGTGCTCGGGGAGGTCCGTAGGTCGAAGTCGTCGAGCACGTGGTCGAAGCTGCCCATCGCGGCGACCGGGTCACCGCCGAGCTCGACGATCCGGCTCATCACTCGGTCACGGCGCTCGACGGCAGCGGCCGCCAACCGGGTCAGAGCGAGCCGCTCGTCGAGGGTCGGGGCGACGGTGGAGTCCTCGGCGCTGCGGGTGAACGCCTCGAGCTGGAGCTGGGCAACCAGCCCGAGCAGCTCGATCGCGTCGGCAGGCGTGCTCCGCGTCCCGGACACGCCGGACGTGCCTGACTGCGCCGTCTGGGTCATCGGACGATCTTACCGCCGCCCGAACGGCCGTCCGGTAGGATGGCCCCGTACATCGGTTGCCCGGTCGTCTCGACCGCCTCGCGCCCCGCGCGAATGACATTCACGATCGGCTGCCGGCCAACCGCGTGACGATGCCCGCTCCCGACCCGGCCCACGTGCCGCAGGAAGCGCGCGGCCCGTCACCACTCGAGTGAAGAGTCCTCTGTGACCACGACCGACACCACCCTCGACCCCGCGACGGACAGCTCCCAGGCCACGGACGCCGACACCGCAGCGAGCGTCCAGGCCACCAACCCGTCCTTCGCGGACTTCGACATCCGCCCCGAGATCGTCGCGGCGCTCGCCGCCGCCGGGATCACGCACCCGTTCCCGATCCAGGCGATGACGCTTCCCGTCGCTCTCGCGGGCCACGACATCATCGGCCAGGCCAAGACGGGGACCGGCAAGACCCTCGGCTTCGGTGTGCCTCTGCTGCACCGTGTCGTCGCGCCCGGCGAGGAGGGCTTCGACGCCCTGCCTGCACCCGGCAAGCCGCAGGCCCTCGTCGTCGTGCCGACGCGCGAGCTCGCCGTCCAGGTCGCCACCGACCTCGCGACCGCGTCGACCAACCGGTCGGTGCGCATCGTGCAGCTCTACGGCGGCCGTGCGTACGAGCCGCAGGTCAACGCGCTGACGAAGGGCGTCGAGGTCGTCGTCGGGACCCCCGGCCGCATGATCGACCTGCAGAACCAGGGCTTCCTCGACCTGTCGTACGCGCGCTGCGTCGTGCTGGACGAGGCCGACGAGATGCTCGACCTCGGGTTCCTCCCCGACGTCGAGAAGCTCCTGTCGCGGACTCCCGCGGCGCGGACCACGATGCTCTTCTCCGCGACCATGCCGGGCGCCGTCGTCGCGATGGCCCGCCGCTACATGACCCAGCCGACGCACATCCGGGCCAACGACCCCGACGACGGCGGCCAGACCGTCAAGAACATCAAGCAGGTCGTCTACCGGGCGCACGCGATGGACAAGGTCGAGGTCCTCGCGCGCATCCTGCAGTCCGAGGGCCGCGGCCTGACGATCGTCTTCGCCCGCACCAAGCGCACGGCGGCCAAGGTGGCCGACGACCTGATCGAGCGCGGGTTCGCGGCCGGCGCCATCCACGGCGACCTCGGCCAGGGTGCGCGTGAGCAGGCGCTGCGCGCGTTCCGCAACGGCAAGGTCGACGTCCTGGTCGCGACCGACGTCGCGGCACGCGGGATCGACGTCGACGACGTCACGCACGTCATCAACTACCAGTGCACCGAGGACGAGAAGATCTACCTCCACCGCACCGGCCGCACCGGCCGCGCGGGGCACAAGGGCACCGCGGTGACATTCGTCGACTGGAACGACATGCCGCGCTGGGGCCTGATCAACAAGGCGCTCGACCTCGGCATCCCCGAGCCGGTCGAGACGTACTCGAGCTCTCCGCACCTGTACGCCGAGCTCAACATCCCGGTCGGCACGAAGGGCCGCCTGCCGCGGTCCCAGCAGACGCGCGCCGGTCTCGACGCCGAGGTCCTCGAGGACCTCGGGGAGACGGGCAAGCGCCACGCCACGGGCGGTGCGCACGCGGGCGGCTCCCGCTCGTCCGACCACCACACCGACGGCGGACGCGGGCGTGGCCCGCGGGACGGCGGATCGCGTGACGGCGGATCGCGCGACGGCGGCTCG
>DASVMA010000397.1:0-8835 GCA_036384595.1 Cellulomonas sp.
GCACGGTCTTGGTCGCGAGCAGCAGCCGTACCGAGCCCGCGGGGCGGCCGGCGGCGGTCTCCGCGGCGGCGATGCGGTCGCGGACCCGCGCGAGGCGGCTCGCGATCTCGGCGCGTGCGTCGTCGGACATCACGAGGCGACACCCTACCGGGGTGATCCCCGGTGAGGTCCGTGACCGGGTCAGGGTGGTCCCCGATGTCGGACGCGCCGCCGGTGGGGGAGAGTGGGTGTCGTGAAGACCCTCCTCAACCTGATCTGGCTCGTTCTCGCGGGGTTCTGGCTCGCGGTCGGGTACGCGCTGGCCGGCGTCCTGTGCTGCGCGCTGATCGTGACGATCCCGTTCGGCATCGCCTCGTTCCGGATCGCGAACTACGTGCTGTGGCCGTTCGGCCGGACGATCGTGGACAAGCCTGACGCGGGCGGCTGGTCGGTGCTCGGCAACATCATCTGGGTCCTCGTCGCGGGCGTGTGGATCGCGATCGCGCACCTCACGACCGCCGCCGCCCTCGCTGTCACGATCATCGGCATCCCGCTGGCGATCGCGAACCTCAAGCTCATCCCGATCTCGCTGCTGCCGCTCGGCAAGCAGATCGTGCCGACGGATCGCGCGTTCGCCGCGTACGGCCGCTGAAGCCGGCGAGTCAGCCGCGGGCGATGTCGGCGACGGTCGCGTCCGTCAGGCGCACGAGGTCCTCGGGGGCGAGCTCGACGTCGAGCCCGCGCCGACCGCCCGAGACGAACACGGTGTCGAACAGCCACACCGTCTCGTCCACCACGGTGGTGTGGGCGGTCTTCTGCCCGAGCGGGGAGATCCCGCCGACGACGTACCCGGTGGCCCGCTCCGCGGCGTTCTTGTCGGCCATCGCGGCCTTCTTGCCGCCGACCGCCTGGGCGAGCGCCTTGAGGTCGAGCATCCCGGTGACGGGGACGACCGCGACCGTCAGCGCACCGTCGACCGTGGTCATGAGCGTCTTGTAGACCTGCTCGGGCGGGATGCCGAGCACCTGTGCGGCCTCGAGGCCGTAGCCCACCGGGGTCGAGGGGTCGTGCTCGTAGACGTGCGCCGTGTGGGGCACGCCTGCCGCAGCGAGCGCGACGAGTGCCGGGGTGCCCGACGGGGTGTGGTGCGGCTTGCTCACCGGAGCAGGCTACGGTGCCCGCGCGCCGAGAGCTGCGTCAGAAGGCCATGCCGACGAGGTTGCCGACGCCGTACGTGATGGCCATGGCGAGGCCGCCGCCGACGACGTTGCGAGCCATCGCGCGGGCGACGGGCGCGCCGCCGAGCCGTGCGCTGACGTACCCGGTGAGCGTGAGCGCGACGACGACGGCGACGAACGTCGCGATGACGCGCGCAGCCGCCGGTGTCGCCAGCACCGCGACGAGCGGGATGATCCCGCCGACGAAGAACGCTGCGAGCGATGCGCCGGCCGCGTGCCAGGCGTTGGTGAGGTGGTGCTCGCCCGAGCCACCGCCCTCTCTCGCGCGCTGCATGAGGACTCGCTCGGCGTCGCGCTGGCTGCTGACCGACACGTACTCGCCCGAGGCCATCGACAGGGCGCCCGCGACCAGCCCGGCGACGCCCGAGATCGCGATGGCGGACAGCGACGAGGACGCGGCCGCGACACCCACGACGAGCGCGGCGATCGACACGATGCCGTCGTTGGCGCCGAGGACGGCGGCGCGCAGCCAGTTGAGACGTGTGGCGCTCGCGCCGTCAATCACCATGCGCGTAGGACCAAGGTCCGGGATCGTCTGAGTGGTCACGGGGTAAGGCTAGAGGCCGCGCGCGGATCTGTCATCGCAGGTTTGGCTGCCCTGACCTGCGCAAACGCAGGATTGGCTTACCTTGCCAAGCTGCGCGGGGCCGGGCCCGTCGAGGTCCGGACCGCGCTCAGAGCGCCCCGACGGCGGCGATCCGCAGCACGACCTCGCCGGCCGCGTCCGACGCCACGAGGTCGACGACGGCGTCGATGCGCCAGTCGTGGTCGCCCGCCGGGTCGTCAAGGAGCTGACGGACCTCCCAGGTCGTGCCCCGTTCGGTGACCTGGAACAGCCCGGGTCCGCGCGCGGGTGAGCCCGTGAGGATCTCGTCGTGGTCGTCGTAGTACGGGTCGAGCGCGTCCGCCCAGCGATCGGTGTCCCACGACGCGCCGTCGGTGTCGAGGTCGCCCAGGGCGCCGAGGGCCGCGTACCGCTCGCGGGCCGCCATCTCAACGCGGCGGAAGAGTGCACCGCGGACCAGGGCCCGGAAAGCGCGCGGGTTGGTCGTGATGGGGGGCGGCGTGTCGTCGTCGATCCCGCCGGGTGCGTCGGCGCCGGTCTCGTCGAGCGGGTTGCGCAGTCGCTCCCACTCGTCGAGCAGGCTCGAGTCGGTGCGCCGGACGAGCTCGCCGAGCCACTCGATCAGCTCGCTGAGCTCCTCGGTGCGCGCCTCCTCGGGGACCGTCTGCCGCAGCGCCCGGTAGGCGTCGGCGAGGTAGCGCAGCAGCACGCCCTCGGTCCGGTCGAGCGAGTAGACCTGCACGTACTCGGCGAAGGTCATCGCCTTCTCGTGCATCTCTCGGACGATCGACTTGGGCGAGAGCTCCTGGTCGGCGACCCACGGGTTGGTGCGTCGGTAGGTGAAGAACGCGGCACCGAGCATCTCGGCGAGCGGACGCGGGTACGTCACGCCCTCGAGCAGCGCCATGCGCTCGTCGTACTCGAGCCCGTCCGCCTTCATGGCGGCGACCGCCTCACCGCGGGCCTTGTTCTCCTGCGCGGACAGGACCTGGCGCGGGTCGTCGAGCGTCGCCTCGATGACCGAGACCACGTCGTGCGCGTAGGCGGGGTCCTCGGGGTTGAGCAGGTCGAGCGCGGCGAACGCGAACGGCGACAGGGGCTGGTTGAGCGCGAAGTTCGCGGGGACGTCGACCGTGAGATGGACCGTGCGTCGCACGTGCCCGGTCCCGTCGTCGGGCAGGGTGACGCGTTCGACGACGCCCGCCGTGCGCAGCGAGCGGTAGACGGCCACGGCCTGGCGGATGTGCAGGCCGCGTGCGCCCTCCGGTTCGTGGTTGTCGGTGAGCAGCCGCGTCATGGCCGCCACGGGGTCACCCGGGCGCACGAGCACGTTCAGGACCATCGCGTGGGTCACGCTGAAGCTCGACGTCAACGGCTCCGGGGGAGCGTCACGCAGCCGCTCGAAGGTCTTGTCCGTCCAGTTGACCGCGCCGTCAGGCGCCTTCTTGCGGACGATCTTCTTGATCTTCTTGGGGTCGTCGCCGGCCCGTGCGAGCAGCTTGCGGTTCTCGATGACGTGCTCGGGCGCGAGCACGATGACCTCGCCGACGGTGTCGAAGCCGGCCCGGCCCGCGCGGCCGGCGATCTGGTGGAACTCGCGCGCCGACAGGTGCCGCATGCGCACGCCGTCGTACTTCACGAGCGACGTGAGCAGGACCGTGCGGATCGGGACGTTGATGCCGACGCCGAGCGTGTCGGTGCCGCACACGACCTGCAGCAGGCCCTTCTGGGTCAGGCGCTCGACGACGCGGCGGTACTTGGGCAGCATCCCGGCGTGGTGGACCCCGATCCCGTGGCGCAGCAGCCGCGAGAGCGTCTTGCCGAACCCCGGGCCGAACCGGAACGCGCCCAGCTCGTCGGCGATCAGGTCGCGCTGCTCGCGGCTCGCGAGGGTCATCGACATGAGCGCTTGGGCCCGCTCGACGGCCTCGCGCTGGGTGAAGTGGACGACGTAGACCGGGGAGCGCCGTGTGCGGACGAGCTCCTCGAGCAGCTCGTGGAGCGGCTCGATCGCGTAGGAGAACGTCAGGGGGACGGGTCGCTCGGCGTCCGCGATCACCGCGACCGGAACCCCGGTGCGGCGCTGGATGTCCTCGGCGAAGAAGCTGACGTCACCGAGCGTCGCGGACATCAGGATGAACTGCGCGTGCGTGAGCTCGAGCAGTGGGACCTGCCACGCCCACCCCCGCTGCGGGTCGGCGTAGAAGTGGAACTCGTCCATGACGACCTGGCCGACGTCCGCGTCGTCGCCGTGGCGCAGCGTGATGTTCGCGAGGATCTCCGCGGTGCAGCAGATGATGGGTGCGCCGGGGTTGACCGCCGAGTCGCCCGTCATCATGCCGACGTTCTGCGAGCCGAACGCTGCGACGAGCGAGAAGAACTTCTCGCTCACGAGCGCCTTGAGCGGCGCTGTGTAGTAGGTGCGCCGTCCCTGGGCCAGCGCGATGAAGTGCGCCGCGATCGCGACGAGCGACTTCCCTGACCCCGTGGGGGTCGACAGGATCACGTGCGAGCCGGTGACGAGCTCGAGCAGAGACTCCGACTGGTGCGGGTACAGCGCGAGCCCCTGGTCGGTCGCCCAGCCCACGAACGCGTCGTAGAGCGCGTCGGGATCGGAGGGGTCGGCGGGGATCCGCTCGGCGAGGTTCAACGGACGTTGGGGAGCGGGCACAGGACCATCCTCCCAGCCTCCTGCGTCGCAGGGGCGCGGCGGGGCGCCTGGAGCGCTACCGTCCCGTCATGGGCAAGAAGAAGGCGGGCGCGAGCCAAGGTCCCCAGCTGTCCGACAAGGTCTACGAGGCCGAGCTGTTCCGGCTGCAGTCGGAGCTCGTCAAGGTCCAGCTGTGGGCCAGGGCGACGGGCGCGAGGATCGTCGTGATCTTCGAGGGCCGGGACGCCGCAGGCAAGGGCGGCACGATCAAGCGCATCACGCAGTACCTCAGTCCCCGTGTCGCCCGCATCGCGGCGCTGCCGACACCGACCGAGCGTGAGCGCGGCGAGTGGTACTACCAGCGCTACATCGCGCACCTGCCGGCTGCCGGCGAGATCGTGCTGTTCGACCGCTCCTGGTACAACCGGGCCGGGGTCGAGCGCGTCATGGGCTTCTGCACCCCGCAGGAGTACACGCGGTTCATGCGCCAGACGCCGATCTTCGAGCAGATGCTCATCGACGACGGGATCCTGCTGCGGAAGTACTGGTTCTCGGTCTCGGACGCCGAGCAGCTGCGACGCTTCCGCTCACGCCTGCACGACCCGGCGCGGCAGTGGAAGCTCAGCCCGATGGACCTGGAGTCGATCAACCGCTGGGAGGACTACTCCCGTGCGAAGGACGAGATGCTGGTGCACACCGACGTGCCGGCCAGCCCGTGGTTCATCGTGGAGTCCGACGTCAAGAAGAACGCGCGGCTCAACATGATCGCGCACCTGCTCTCGACGATCCCGTACACCGACGTGCCCCACGAGAAGGTCGTGCTGCCCGACCGGCCGCCCGCGTCGAGCGGCTACGTGCGACCGCCGCGTGAGCTCACGACGACGGTGCCCGACCACGTCGCGCTGCTGCTGGGCGACCCGGAGAGGAACATCTGACACGGTGCCGGGGCGGCCCCGAGGTCGCCGTCCTGCGACGTCAGGCGGTCCGCACGGCCACGACGACGGCGTCGAGCGCAGGCCGCGGCGCTCCCTCGACGGCTCGCGCTCGACGCTCCGCGCGCCGTACCTCGACCCCCGCCGACCCGGCCAGGTCCGCAGCGACGTCCTGCGCCGTGAACAGCACAGCCGCGTCGGACGGGCCACCGGTCCCCTCGGCAGGGTTGGTCAGGTCGTGGCCGACGACGAGAAGGGTGCCGCCCGGGGCGAGCGCGCGCGCCGCGGACCGGACGAGCGCGCGTCGGTCGGCGGGCAGCAGGTGGATGTACATCAGCAGGACCGCGTCCTGCGACCCGGGCTCGGGCGAGTACGTCAGCAGGTCGGCCTGGACCCACTCGACGTGCGCGGTCGTGCCGGGCGCCTCAGCGGCCTGGACCGTGCGGGCGGTGCGGAGCGCCTCGGCGGAGAAGTCGACAGCCGTCACGTCCCAGCCGAGCCCGGCGAGCCACAGCGCGTGGCGCCCTTCGCCCGCTCCGAGGTCGAGCGCCGTGCCGGGCGGGAGGTCACCGAGGGCCTCGACTGCCCACACGTTGGGCTGCGGCGTCCAGACCCGCCCGCCCGCGGCATAGCGCGCGTCCCAGGCGGCCGCATCCATGCCGGTGGGGCTCATGCGAGGGACAGGAACAGCTTCTCGAGCTTCGCGACGTCCAGCTGCTCTCCGCCGTCGGTCTGGGTGAGGCACTGCCGCATCCCGGTCGCGATGATCGCGAACCCGGCGCGGTCGAGCGCGCGGCTCACCGCGGCGAGCTGCGTGACGATGTCCTCGCAGTCGCGGCCCTCCTCGAGCATGCGCTGGACCCCGGCCAGCTGGCCCTGGGCGCGCTTGAGCCGGTTGATGACCTTGCCCATCTCGGTGCGGTCGAGCTCCATGCCGATCCTCTTCTCTCGTCGCGCCCAGGTTACCCGCCCGGGTATCGCCAGATCTGGGACGTTCAGGTCGTGGGCACGAGGCTGCGCAGCGCGGCGCCGAGCCGATCGGCCGCGTCGTCGGCGACGGCTGCCAGGGCTGCGTTGCCGGTCAGGCTGACCATGACCTGCGGGTCGATCGCCGCGACCTCGGTGCGGCCGTCGGGCAGCGACCGGACGACGACGTTGCACGGCAGGAGCAGGCCGATCTGCTCCTCCGCCTGCAGCGCGCGGTACGCGAGCGGCGGGTTGCACGCGCCGAGGATGACCTGGGGGGCGATGTCGGCGTCGAGCTTGGCCTTGAGGGTGGCCGCCATGTCGATCTCGGTCAGGATGCCGAAGCCCTGCACCTTCAGCGCGTCCTTGACGGCGGCGAGCGTCGGGGCGAAGGGCTGGTCGACTGTGGTGGTGATGCCGTAGCTCATCTGCGGGCCTCTCGTCGGTGGGTGCGGCCACATTACCCGCTGGGGTATAGCGCGAGGAGCGGGAGGCCTATTCCGCCGACGCGCTCATGAGCGGCTCGCAGGCGGCGACGAGGCGGGCTCGGACGGCCGACGCCCGCTCCGCGAAGACGCGCTGCCGCGCGACGTACTCGGCCTTGCCCTCGGGGGTCTCGATCGCCACGCAAGGCTCGCCGAGCGACGACACGTCGTACGGCGACGCCTGCATGTCCAGGGTGCGGATGTCACGCGCGAGCTCGAAGCAGTCCAGCAGGAGGTCGCCGGGCGTGAGCGGACCGAGCTTCGACGCCCACTTGAACAGGTCCATGTTCGCGTGCAGGCACCCGGGCTGCTCGTGGTCGGCCTGGTCGGCGCGCGTGAGCTGGACCTGGTTCCGCGGGACCGCGTCAGGTGTGAAGAAGCGGAACGCGTCGAAGTGGGAGCAGCGCAGCGGGTGCGCCTCCACGACGGCGTCGGTGCCGTCGCGGCCCAGGCGCAGGGGGAGCGTGTGCCGATGTCGGGCATCGTCCTGGCGGTAGACCATGGCCCACTCGTGCAGGCCGAAGCAGCCGGTGTGCACCGGGCGGTCGGCGGTCGCGGCCAGGAGCGTGCGCACGTACCCCACGGTGTCGCCACGGTCCGCTGCGAGCGCCTGGACGTCGACTCCGACCGAGCCGTCGTCGTCGGTCCGGTACCACCTCCAGGCGGCGTGCTCCGGGGGACCGTCGGGCGTGGGCCCCAGCGCGACGCCCGCACCGGGGTGCCATCGCCGCAGCAGCGACGGCTTGGTCCCGTAGTAGTCGTACAGGAAGTCGTCGATCGGATGTCGCTCGTGCGCGGCCTTGCGCGCGCGGTGCGCCGAGGTCAGCGTGTCCGCCCGGGCTGCGTGCGCCTCGGCGAGCGGCAGCCACGCGGCGGCAGGCAGCACGAGGTTCACGCCTTCAGGGTAGGTCGGGTCGTCATCCCTCGGAGATCTCACGGGCCGGACGATCCCGGCTCGCGGGTTGGAACGGCGCGCCGTGCGCCGTCTACAGTGGCGCGTGAGCAGCATCAGCGCGGGGTCGCCCGACGACGTCTACACGCACGGCCACCACGAGAGCGTCCTGCGTTCGCACCGGTGGCGCACGGCCGAGAACTCGGCCGCCTACCTGCTCCCCGCGCTCGCGCCAGGCGCCCGGCTGCTTGACGTCGGGTGCGGACCGGGCACCATCACGATCGACCTCGCGGCGCGCGTGCTGCCCGGCGAGGCGATCGGGCTCGACCGTTCCGAGCGGGTCATCGAGGCGGCCCGCGAGGCGGCGCTCGAGGCCGGGGCCGTGAACGTGACGTTCGAGGTCGGCGACCTGTATGCGCTGCCCTACGAGGACGCGAGCTTCGACGTCGTCCACGCCCACCAGGTGCTCCAGCACCTCACGGACCCGGTCGCCGGGCTGCGGGAGATGAAGCGCGTCACGCGTCCCGGCGGTCTCGTCGCCGTGCGGGACTCGGACTACTCCGCGATGACCTGGTACCCGCCGAACGCCGGCCTCGACGAGTGGCTCGCGCTCTACCGCGAGGTGACGCAGGCCAACCGCGCCGAGGCCGACGCCGGGCGGCGACTGCTCGGCTGGGTGCGCGAGGCCGGGTTCGACCCCGCCGGGATCCAGCCCGGCGCCGGGGTGTGGTGCTACGCGACGCCCGAGGACCGGCTCTGGTGGTCCGAGCTGTGGGCCGACCGTGCCGTCGCCTCCCACTTCGCGGCCCAGGCGATCGAGTACGGGCTGGCCGACGACGTCGCGCTCGAGCACCTTGCCGACGCGTGGCGGGAGTGGGGCCGGTCCGAGGACGGCTGGTTCGCGATCCTGCACGGCGAGGTCCTGGCCCGCGTCTGACGATTAGGGTTGCGGCGTGCGCATCGCGAGATTCACGACCGGAGACGACCCCCGCTACGCCCTTGTCGAGGGCGCGCCGGGCGCGGAAGAGCTCGTCGTCATCACCGGCGACCCGATCTACACCACGATCCAGCCGACGGGCGAGCGGGTCCCGCTGTCCGACGACGCGGTCAGGCTGCTCGCCCCGGTGA
>DASVMA010000398.1:0-24062 GCA_036384595.1 Cellulomonas sp.
CGGTCGTGACCGCCGAGTGGGGCGCCGACGACATCGTGCTCGAGAACGCCACACCGGTCGAGGTCGAGACCCGGTTCCGGCTCGTCATGGAGCGGGCCGCGGTCAAGGGTGTCGCCACCGAGCCGCAGGAGATCATGGCGGGCGAGCTCGTCATCGACCCGGGCGGGTACTCGGCCCGGCTGCGCGGTCGCCCGCTCGACCTCACGTACAAGGAGTTCGAGCTGATCAAGTACCTCGTGCAGCACCCCGGGCGGGTGTTCACGCGGGCCCAGCTGCTCCAGGAGGTCTGGGGCTACGACTACTACGGAGGCACCCGGACCGTCGACGTCCACGTCCGCCGGCTGCGCGCCAAGCTGGGTCCCGAGCACGAGCAGCTCATCGGCACCGTGCGGAACGTCGGCTACCGGTTCGACCCCCCGAAGGACCGCCGCGCGGCCGCGACCAGCCGAGCGTCGTCCGATCCCGAGTCGGGCGACCCGTCGGAACCCGACCTCGAGACCATCGGCGGCCCCGCTGCGCTCCCGTCGGACGTCCCCCGCACCGCGTCGCTCGCAGGTGGCTGAGCGGTGCGCCCCGTCGTCGTGAGCCGGTAGGTTCGCTGTGATGAACGTCGACGCCTCCACCCTGCTCATCGACGGGCCGTGGCGACACCAGTTCGTGCCGGCCAACGGCGCACGGTTCCACGTCGCGATCGCAGGCCCCGACGACAACGACGCCCCCCTCGTGGTCCTGCTGCACGGGATGCCCGAGTTCTGGTGGGCGTGGCGCCACCAGCTGCCCGCCCTTGCCGCCGCCGGCTACCGGGTCGCGGCGATGGACCTGCGCGGCACGGGCGCCTCCGACAAGCCCCCGCACGGCTACGACGTGCCGACGCTCGCCCGTGACGTCGCCGGCCTCGTCCGCTCGCTCGGGGCTGACCGGGCCGTCGTCGTCGGCACGGGCACGGGAGGCGAGATCGCGTGGGCGATGCCTGCGATCGCACCCGACGTGACCTCGGCGATCGCCGTGCTCGCTTGCCCGCACCCCCTCCAGGCCAGGGCCGAGCCGCTGGGCTCGCTGCGGCTGCGGGCCGCGCGCCACATCGCCTACTTCCAGCTCCCCTCGCTGCCCGAACGGGCGATGGCGAGCTCCGACTTGGTCGTCCGGCTCCTGCGCGAGTGGGGAGCCCGCGGCTGGACGACGCCGGAGATCGAGGACACGTACCGCCAGGCCGCGCGCGTACCGTTCGCCGCGCACTCCGCGATGGAACGCTCGCGCTGGCTGGTGCGCTCGGCCCCCCGCGTCGACGGTCAGCGGTACCTCGGGGCGCTCCGGTCCGCGCCCGCCGTGCCGGTCCTGCAGCTCCACGGTGGCGAGGACGGGTGCCGTCCGGCGGCCACCGCCGCAGCGTCGGGTCGGCTCCTCGCGCGGCTCGGCGCGGGCTACCGGTTCGAGCTGATCCCCGACGCCGGGCACTTCCTGGCCGAGGAGGCCCCTGACCGCGTCAACGCGCTGCTGCTGTCCTGGCTGCGGGAGGTTGCGCCCGTCAGCTCGTGACGGGCGCGGCCCGTGACGAGCTCAGCCCTTGACGAGCGCGGCGGCCAGCTCCGGGTCGGTCTCGCCGATGCCGTTCGACGGGCAGTCCGAGGCGATCGGGCACGCGCCGCACGCAGGGGTCCGGGCATGGCACGTCCGACGCCCGTGGAAGATCAGCCGGTGGGACGCCATCGTCCACTCCGAACGCTCGAGCAGCACCATGAGGTCCTGCTCGACCTTGACCGGGTCCTCCTCCGCCGTCCAGCCCAGCCGGCGCGCGAGCCGCCCGACATGGGTGTCCACCGTGATCCCGGGGACGCCGAACGCGTTGCCGAGCACGACGTTGGCGGTCTTGCGCCCGACACCCGGCAGGGTCACCAGGTCCTCGAGCCGACCGGGGACCTGACCGTCGAACCGCTCCACGAGGGCCTGCCCGATCCCGATGAGCGACTCGGCCTTGGCCCGGAAGAACCCGGTGGGGCGCAGGATCTCCTGGAGGAAGGTGCGGTCCGCCTGGGCGTACGACAGCGCGTCCGGGTACCGGGCGAACAGCTCGGGGGTCACCTGGTTGACCCGCACGTCGGTCGTCTGGGCCGACAGCACGGTCGCGACCAGCAGCTCGAGGGGGTTCGTGAAGTCCAGCTCGCAGTGCGCATCGGGGTAGCGCAGGTCGAGAAGGCGGTTGATCCTGCGGGCCCGACGCACCCGCGCCAGCTGGGTCTCGTCCTGCCACCGGCGCGTCGTCACGTCGTCAGCCTACGTGTGCGGCCCCACCCACTGCTCCCCTCGGGTGATCCTGACCCCGTCCAGGTGAGTGGGACTCAAGTCCCGCCGGCTCCGCGTCGAAGTCCTGGACAAGCGTCCCGCAGGTCGGGACGGACCTCTTCCGACGGGACACGACGTGCTGGCGACCGAGAGCGTGCGGCTGTCCGAGCTGCGCAGCAGCCGACGCGCCCTGCGTGCCGAACGCTCACGGGTCTCCTACTGGCGGCGCCTCGTGACCGCACGGATCGATCTCGCTCTGGCCTGTGCTGCACCGCCCGACCAGCTGGGCCTCGACCTCACGCTGATGCTCGACGGCACGGTGCACACGGCCCCGCCCGCCCACGCGGACCTCGACCGGCTGGTCCGGCGCAGCCTGCCGATCTCCGAGATCCACCACCTCGACGAGCTCTACCGGCTCGCCGAGCGCCTCGCGTCCTACCAGCGCGACCTCGACGACCTCCTCGAGTCGACCACGTCGACGTTCATCGACCACCTCGCCCGCGACCCGCTGGCCGCGCTCGCGGGGCTCCCTGCATCACCTTCGCCCAGGTGATGCGGCAGACTGTCACCGACAGTCGTTGCTGCAGCAGAAGGTAGGTTTCCCGTGGAGGACGACGTGGTGCTGTCTGCGCCACTGTTCGCGGAGATGGACCCCGAGAACTCGCGTGCGCTCATCGAGTCGATGAACCCCGTCTCGTTCGCCCGTGGCGATGTGCTCTTCCACGAGGGTGACCCCGGCGACCGGCTGTTCGTGATCCGCTCCGGCAAGATCAAGCTCGGTCGCCGCTCGAGCGACGGGCGCGAGAACCTCCTGTCGATCCAGGGTCCGGGCGAGATGTTCGGCGAGCTGTCGCTGTTCGACCCGGGTCCGCGGACCGCGACCGCGACGGTCGTCGCCGACGCCGAGCTCGTGGAGCTCGCCCACACCGACCTCGTCGCCTGGCTCGAGCTGCACCCGACCGTTGCCAAGCACCTGCTCAAGGCGCTGGCCCACCGGCTTCGCCGCACGAACGAGGCCCTCGCCGACCTGGTGTTCTCGGACGTGCCGGGTCGCGTCGCGAAGGCGCTGCTCGACCTGGCCACCCGGTTCGGCGAGCCGACGGACGAGGGTGTGCGGGTCGCGCACGACCTCACGCAGGAGGAGCTCGCCCAGCTCGTCGGGGCCTCGCGCGAGACCGTCAACAAGGCGCTCGCCGACTTCGCCGCGCGCGGCTGGGTCCGCCGCGAGGGTCGTGCGGTCGTGCTCCTGGACGCCGACCGGCTGGAGCGTCGCGCCCGCTGATCCGGGGCGCGGCCAGGCCGGTCGCGGACGAGCAGGTCGCGAGCAGGTCGCGAACAGGTCGCGAGCAGGTCGCGAACAGGCTAGACGAGCTCGACGACCAGCTCGATCTCGACGGGAGAGTCCATCGGGAGCACCGCGACGCCGACCGCCGAGCGTGCGTGCACGCCCGCGTCACCGAGGACCGCCGTCAGCAGGTCGCTCGCGCCGTTGATCACGGCGGGCTGCCCGGTGAACGCCGGGTCGCTCGCGACGAACCCGACGACCTTGACGACCCGCGCCACGTTCTCGAGCCCACCCGCGACGGACGCGACAGCCGCAAGGGCGTTGAGGGCCGCGAGGCGCGCGTACCCGGCGGCATCCGCGGGGTCGACCAGACCTGGCCCGGTACCGACCTTGCCGGTCGCCGGCAGCGCGCCGGCGACGAACGGCAGCTGACCCGACGTGTAGACGGTCGACCCGACACGGAGTGCCGGGACGTACGACCCGACCGGCGCGGTGACCGGCGGCAGGGTCAGCCCGAGCGCGTCGAGCCGGCCCTGGATCTCGCTCGCGGTGCTCACCGCTCGCCCGTGGGCCGCTTGAGGTAGGCGACCAGACCCGCGTCGGGACCCTGGACGACCTGGACGAGCTCCCAGCCGTCGGCGCCCCACTGGTCGAGGATCGCCTTGGTGGCGTGGATGATCAACGGGATGGTTGCGTACTCCCAGGTGGTGGCCATGCGCCCCAGACTAGCGGGCGCGGCCGGGCGGTACCGGTCTAGCGGGCACCCATGGACACCGCACCGGCCGGGACGAGCTCGGCGTGCCAGGAGCCGACCTCGGGACGACGGCGTAGGAGCGCTCTCCTCTCACGTTCCGTCATCCCACCCCACACCCCGAAGTCCATCCGGTTGTCGAGCGCGTCCGCGAGGCACTCGAGTCGCACGGGGCATCCGGTGCAGACTGCGCGTGCATCCCGTTGCGCCGCGCCCTCGACGAACAGCGCGTCCGGAGCGACCTTGCCGAAACCACATGCTGCCCCCGCAGCCCAATGAGCGTCCTGCAGCATGGTCCCCACGCGTCTGCTCCTTCGCCCTGCCGCCGTCGGCTCTGACCGGCGCTCCCGTTGGCGCCTAGAGGCGCCCTGCCCGGAACGTAGTGCCTCCGGGGTGGGTTGCGCGATCCTCCGATCGGGTCAATTCGGTGCAAGAGGAACACCCTGAACCCCCTGCAACCGGACCGATCGGGCGCCCGTGTGCAGGTCCGGTGCAGGTCGAGCGTTCTCCTGCGCGACCGCAGGGCGTCGTCGGGCGTCTCCCGTACCCTACGAACATGGCTTACTCTCCGCGCGCACGAGGCCGCCAGGTCAACGCGTTCCAGGCACTCGCGCTGCTCCTGTCGTTCGCGCTCATCGCCGTGGTCGGCGGCGTCCTCGCGGGTGCCATGGTGCTTCCCGCGGTCGCGGTGGTGAACGGCACGACGAACCTCGCCGTCACGACGTTCGACAACCTGCCGAGCGAGCTCGCGATGAAGCCCCTGTCCGAGAAGTCCACGATGCTCGCGGCCGACGGCAGCGTGCTCGCGACGTTCTACGCCGAGAACCGCGTGGTCGTGCCCATCGCCAGCATCGCGCCGATCATGCAGAACGCCGTGATCGCGACCGAGGACAAGCGGTTCTACGAGCACGGTGGGATCGACCCCACAGGCATGATGCGCGCGGGGGTCCGCAACATCCTCAACCCCAGCGGGACCGAGGGCGCCTCGACCCTGACGCAGCAGTTCGTCAAGAACACGCTCATCGAGGCCGCGCTCCAGTCGGGCGACTACGCCGCAGCGGCCGCCGCGAAGGAGGCCAAGGGCGCCGAGGGGTACAGCCGCAAGCTCCGTGAGGCGAAGCTCGCGATCGCGCTCGAGAAGACCACGCCGAAGCAGACGATCCTCGAGGGCTACCTCAACATCGCGCAGTTCGGCATCAACATCTACGGCATCGAGTCGGCCGCGAACCACTACTTCGGCAAGCACGCCTCCGAGCTGAACTACCTGGAGGCCGCCACGCTCGCCGGCGTGACGCAGAGCCCCACCAAGTGGGACCCGGCCAAGAACACGGCCGAGTCCGAGACCCGCCGCAACGTCGTGCTGCGCCTGCTCAAGGAGCAGGGGTACATCACCGTCGCGGAGTACACCGCCGGGATCGCGACCCCTCTGGCCAGCATGCTGCACGTCCAGGACACGAAGGTCGGGTGCATGGCGGCAAGCGCCGTCGTGCCCGGGTCCGGGTACTTCTGCGACTACGTGACGAAGATCATCGCCAGCGACCCGGCCTTCGGGGCCACGCAGAAGGACCGCATCAACCTGCTGTACCGCGGCGGCCTGACGATCACCACCACGCTGGACCCGCACCAGCAGGCGATCGCGGACACCGAGGTCAAGGCTGGCGTCCCGGTCGACGACCCGTCGGGGGTCGGGTCTGCCATCTCGGTCGTCGAACCTGGCACCGGCAAGATCACGGCGATGGCCCAGAACCGGAACTACACCGCGACGCTCAGCCAGGTGGTGGGCGAGACAGCCGTCAACTACAACACCGACCAGGCGTTCGGCGGGTCGACCGGGTTCCAGCCTGGCTCGACGTTCAAGCCGTTCACCCTGGTCGAGTGGCTCAAGCAGGGACACAGCCTCAACGAGACGGTCGACGGCACGGTCAAGCCGCTCAACGAGAACATGTTCACGACCTGCGGGGCCAAGGGGCCGAACGTGCCCTGGAAGCCCGGCAACGCTGAAGGCAACGGGCACCAGATGTCGGTGCTGCAGGCCACGATGAACTCGGTCAACCTGGCCTACCTCGACATGGCTCGCCAGCTGGACATGTGCAACATCATGGCCGGCGCCAAGGACCTCGGTGTCCACACGGGGTCCGGCAAGGATCCGTCGACCAACCCGTCGAACGTCATCGGGACCGACGCGGTCGCTCCCCTGACGATGGCCGCAGCCTTCGCGACCTTCGCGTCCGGCGGCACCTACTGCGCACCGATCGCCATCACGAGCGTGCGTGACTCCGACGGCAAGGAGCTCGCCGTGCCGCAGGCCGGCTGCCGCCAGGCGCTCGAGCCGCGCATCGCGAACGCGGTCAACTACACGCTGAGCAACGTGTGGCAGGGCACCGCGAAGGGCGTCCCCGAGCCGCCGTTCACCTCGGCCGGCAAGACGGGAACGACGAGCGAGAACGAGCAGACGTGGTTCGTGGCGTACACCCCGGTGCTCGCCGCAGCCGTGTGGGTCGGCGAGCCGGACCAGGCGAACAAGCGCATGCAGAACATGACGATCAACGGCAAGCGCTACTACACCAAGAACCAGGTCTACGGCGCGAGCATCGCGGCGCCGACATGGTCGCGGTTCATGACCCAGGCGCTCGCCGGCGTCTCGGTGCCGAGCTTCGCGGCCGCCGGCACGCTCGAGATCAACGGCGCCCCGATCGCCGTCCCGAACGTCGTCGGGCAGAGCGTGGATGCAGCCACCGCAACTCTCCAGGGCGCCGGCTTCAAGGTCACCGTCGCGCCCGACCAGGTCGCCTCCACCGTGCCCGCGGGCTCCGTCGCCGCGCAGTCGCCCAGCGCCTTCGCCAAGACCACGAAGGGCTCGGTCATCACGCTGCAGCTGTCGAACGGGCAACCGCCGGCGCCCGCGGTCGACCCGAATGCGCAGGTGCAGCCAGTTCAGCCAGGCCCTCAGAACCCACCCGGCAAGGGCAAGGGCTAGCCGTGACGGCACCGACCCCCGCCAGGACGCTCGGCGCCCTGGCCCTCGCGGGCGTGTCCGCACTCGCGTGGGCCACGCTCGTCGAGGTCCGCTGGTATGCCCTGCGTGAGGTCACCGTGCCGGTGCTGCCCGTCGGCCAGGAGCCGCTGCGCGTCCTGCACCTCGCGGACCTGCACCTCACGCCGGGCCAGCGGCGCAAGATCGACTGGGTGCGTGACCTCGCGTCGCTCGACGCGGACCTCGTCGTCGACACGGGCGACAACTGGGCGCACCTCGATGCCATGCCCGCGCTCCTCGAGGCTCTCGAGCCGCACCTGGCCACGCCTGGCGCGTTCGTCATGGGATCGAACGACTACGTCGCCCCGACGGCCAAGAACCCGGCCCGCTACCTGCTGCCCGACGCGCGGGACCAGCGGCCGGTCGAGTCCACCCACATGCCGTGGCGTGAGCTCGCGGCGCGGTTCACGAGCGCCGGCTGGAAGGACCTCACGAACCGACGGGCGGCGATCGACGTCGCGGGCCGCCGGCTCTCGCTCGTCGGGGTCGACGACGCCCACCTGGACCTCGACCGGTTCCCCGCCGCGGGCGGCGCCGACGACCCGCGCACCGGCGATGTCCCGGTCGACCTGCACGTCGGGGTGACGCACGCGCCCTACCGGCGCGTCCTCGACGCGATGCACGACGACGGAGCGGACCTGATCCTCGCCGGGCACACGCACGGTGGCCAGCTCGCTCTGCCGTTCTACGGTGCCCTCGTCACGAACTGCGACATCGACACCGAGCGCGCCAAGGGCCTGCACGGCTGGCCGGGCCCGCGACCGGACGCCCCGGGTGGCGCCGGTTCGACCTGGCTCAACGTGTCGGCCGGGCTCGGCACGTCGCCGTACGCGCCGGTCCGCTTCGCATGCCGGCCCGAGGCGACGCTGCTCACGCTCGTCGCCCGACCGTCGGAGCCCTGATCCAGGCATGTGTCGGCCGGCCTGCCGGCCGCGGTCCGGACCCGGTTTCGTCGCAGGGGGTGACCTCGGCTATCCTGGGCACGCTTAACCGGGGTGTGGCGCAGCTTGGTAGCGCGCTTCGTTCGGGACGAAGAGGTCGTGGGTTCGAATCCCGCCACCCCGACCGGTAGGCGAAGGCCCCTGACCAGCGGAGACGCTGGTCAGGGGCCTTTTCTCTGTGTCCTGGCGGCGATCGACGAGCTCTCCAGCCGGGCCGGGCTCCGCGCGACGCCGACGGGGGCCTGAGCGCCACCCCCTCAGACGCTCACGCCAGAAGGCCCCTGACCGGTGGAGCAGGTTGGTCAGGGGCCCTCGTCGTCCTCACGTCCACGAGCCGGTCAGACAGCAGCAGTCCGCTGCCGTTGCCTGATCGCGGCCGGTCCTCGCGCGGGCAGGCCGTCGAGCGCAAGGCTCGCGATGAAGCCTCCGACGAAGGTGTCTCCCAGTCCGATCATGGTCGGGCTCTCGACGTCGATCACGAACGCCGGCAGGCAACGGACCCCGCCACCCATCGTCGGCTCGATCGCTCGGGCGAACTCTGCGCCCCCGGCGTTCACCGGGAAGCTCGCGACCGAGGCGTACTGCTCCTCGGTGAAGTTGTCGCCGTAGCAGCACCGCGCGCTCGCCATCGTGATGCCACCCCTGAGCGCCGACGTGTACGCGGCAGCGCCGTCGCCGAGAGCCAGCGACCAGTGCTTGGTGTGGACCACCAGGGTCGCGGCAGGGATGAGCGCCTGGATCTCCCGCAGTGCGAGGGCCATCTCATCGCGGTCCAGCAGGTCGAGGGGGCGGCCGAGGTAGGCCTGCAGCTCGTCCTCGTTGAGGCTGTAGACGTCGACCGAGTCGACGAGCGCATCGCGCACCTGCTGGCTCAGACCGGGGATGTGGTAGCCGGCGTCCTCGTAGAACACGAGGGCACGCGGAGGCAGGTGCGTCATGTGCTGGCGCAGGGTCGCGAGGCGCGCGGCCAGGACGTCGGGGTCCTGGATGACGTTGAACCCGGAGATCAGGAACACGCCTGCGGTGCTCAGGACCTCCGAGAGCTGGTCGCTGAGCACCAGTTCCCGGTTCGGCGGGTCGTTCGTGATGATCACCCGGTTGGGGTGCGGCGAGCACAGGTCGACGTCCCCTGACCGGATCCGTGCGCCCTGCGGGAACTGGACGATGAGGTGGGGGTCGGTCGTGTCCTCCACCGCGCTGCAGATGTAGGTGCAGCCGGGGGGCAGGAGCCGCCGGACGTTGTCGTCGATGCTCACGAGGTGCACGGTGGACCTCACCCCGAGCACCTCCATCGCCATCGCGGCGCGGACCGGGGTGCCGCCGAGCGTGATGCGCTTGTCGAAGCGTGCCGCGAACCGCTCGACGATGTCGGAGGAGGCGACGAACCGCTCTCCCCCGACACCGTCGCGGATGAAGCCGAGCAGCACCACGACGAGGTCACGCTCGCTGTCCAGGGGGATCGATGTCGTCAGCTCGGATGCGTGGATGTCGTATTCCTCGACGAGCCCCTCGATCACCGAGGAGTCCCACGCGATCTCGTAGTCGACCGTCCCACCGAGCCCGAGGACCAGGTTCTCTGCCATGGTGCTGATCCGATTCAGTAGAGCGAGGCCTTGCCGGCGGCGCCGAACAGGTCGATCTTCTGCGCTGCCGTGACCTTCATCGCCGCGATGCACGGCGGCTGGATCGTGTTCGGCTCGCGCAGACCCGCGTCGGCCAGCACCTCGCGCATCTTGTCGTGGTAGGCCACCTTGATGTCGCTCGAGATGTTGATCTTGTTGACGCCGAGCGTGACGGACTGGCCGATCTCGTCGTCCGGGTTGTTGGAGCCGCCGTGCAGGACGAGCGGGATGCTCACCCGGGACTTGATCTCCTTGAGGAGGTCGAGCTTCAGCTCGGGCTTCATCGTCTTGGGGTAGATGCCGTGGCACGTCCCGATCGCGATGGCGAGGCTGTCCACCCCGGTCGCCTCGACGAACCTCACCGCGTCCTCGGGGTCGGTGTAGATGATCGTGGCGGCCCCGTCCTCGGCCTCGTCGTCGGTCTTGCCGATGGTGCCGAGCTCGCCCTCGACCGACAGGCCCACGGCGTGCGCCGTGTCGACGATCCGCTTGGTGATCGCGACGTTGTCGTCGAACGACAGCATCGAGCCGTCGATCATGACCGACGTGAACCCGGACTGGATCGCGAGGAGGACCTGCTCGAAGGTCGCGCCGTGGTCGAGGTGGATGCTCACCGGGACCGTGGACCGGTGCGCCCTGGAGATGATCGCCGGGAGCATGTCGACGCCGATGTGGCTCAGCTCGTCCGGGTGGATCGCGATGATGAGCGGCGCATTCTTCTCCTCGCCGATCTCGAAGATTCCGTTCAGCATCGCGTAGTCGCTCACGTTGAACGCCGGGACCGCGAAGTTGTTGTCGTTCGCCACGGCCAGCAGGTCCTTGTTGTTCATCAGCATTACGGTACTTCTCCTTGTGTTGGTTGACACGATGACGAAAGGTTGCGATCTAGCCCTTCACCGACCCGGCCGTGAGGCCGCCGATGAAATAGCGCTGGAAGAAGAGGAAGAGGAGGAGCACGGGAACAGACCCGAGAATGCTCATCGCCATCATCTCGTTCCACATGTACGAGTGCTGTCCCATGAGGAGCTGGATACCGATCGGGACGGTCCGCATGTCGTCGGTCCGCGTGAGCGTCAGCGCGAACAGGTACTCGTTCCACGAGAGCATGAACGTGTAGATCCCGACCGACACGATGCCGGGGACGGAGATCGGCACCAGCACTCGCCACAGCGCCGTCAGTGAGCTCCCGCCGTCGAGCTTGACGGCTTCGTCGAGCTCTTTGGGAAGCGTATTGAAATAGCCCGTCATCATGATGATCGCGTAGGGCAGCGTGAACACCATGTACGTCAGGATCAACGCCGCATAGGTGTTGTAGAGGTGCAGCGCGACCATCAACCCGAAGAACGGGATGAGCAGCGTGATCGGCGGCACGGCCTGCACGCTGACGATGATGACGTTGATGATCTTCTTGAACCGGAACTCGAAGCGGCTGAACGCGTAGGCGGCAAGGATCGCAACGAGCAGCGTCAGGAAGCACACCGACAGCGAGACCACGTAGCTGTTGGTGAAGAAGCGCACCTTCACCGGGTCCGTGAGGATCGTCGAGTACGCGTGGAACGAGAAGTTCTTGGTGATGATCTTCGGCGGGTAGGCAAAGATCTCGGAGTTCGACTTGAAGGAGCTCGCGGCCATCCAGAACACCGGGAACCCGGCGTAGACGCCCCCGACGATCAGCGCGAAGATCACCCCGACCTTCGCGGCCAGTCGCCTCTGCTGCTTGGTGAGGTTCATGTCAGTCCCGCGCTCTCTGGTGCCGGACGTAGAAGTACGCGAGAACCATCGAGAAGAGGAGGACGATGACCGCGCTCGCCGAGGCCGTGGAGAACTCGTAGCTGCTGAAGGCGAGCTTGTAGGTGTACGTGCTCAGCATCTCGGTGACGTGGATGGGACCGCCTCCGGTCGTCATCCAGATCAAGGCGAACTGCTGCGTGGTGAAGATGACGTCCAGCATCGCCATCGAGACGATGATGGGCTTGAGCTGCGGCAGGGTCACGTTGACGAACTGCTGGACCGGGCTGGCACCGTCCACCTTCGCGGCCTCGTAGAGCTCCTGCGGGATTCCCTGCAGGCCGGCCAGGAGGCTCACCATGTAGAACGGATATCCGGACCAGATGTTGATGAAGGTCACGGCGTACAGCGCGATCCCCGGTTCCCCGAGCCATGCGATCTGCTTGCTCATCGGACCGAAGGTCGTGAGCAGGTAGTTGATGACGCCGTTCGGGTCCAGCAGGAGGCGCCACAGGATGGCGATGATCGCCACGGTGAAGAGCCAGGGAAGGATGTACAGCGTCCGGAAGAGCGCCTTGGTCATGCGGCCGAGCAGCGGGGTGTTCAGCAGCATCGCGAACCCGAGACCGAGCACGAGGTGCGCGACGACGCTGACTCCTGTGAAGAAGGCCGTGTTCCGCGTCGCCGTCCAGAAGACCTTGTCGGAGAGCACCTTCGCGTACCGCTCAAGCCCCACGAACTGCGGGTGCTTGTTCATGATGACGTTGTCCATGACCGAGTAGTTGATGACCATGACGATCGGGATGAGCGTCAGGATGATCATCAGCACGGCGGTCGGGGAGATGAACGCGTAGGGGACGAGCTTCTGCCTGCGCCGCGCACACGACGCGGCGCTGGCCGTCTGCGGGGTGGGGCGCGCGGTGAGCGGCGGTGCCTCCCGGACGACGGGCTTTGATTTCACGATGCGACCCTCCTTGGGCGAGGGCCGCGCCACCGACCTACCGTGGCGCGGCCCTCACGGACCCTGAGCGGACTAGAACTCGCCGTTCCAGGCGTCCTGTGCCGCCTTGAGCGCCGCGTCGACCGACTGGCCACCCGTCAGCGTCTGCTGGAACTGCTCGTCGAACTGGCGCATCAGCTGCTCAGCCACCGGCAGGCCGGTGAACTCGTTGGCCGGGTACCCGCTCTTGTAGATGTCGAAGGCCGCCTTGAACAGGGGGTCGCCCGCGACGTAGTCCGGGACGGACTTGGTGTTGCCGGGGAACGCGAAGGCCTTCGAAGCGAGCGTCGAGTTGTTCTTCTCGTTCATGAGGAAGCTCACGAGCTTGAACGCCTCGGCCTTGTGCTTCGAGTTGTCAGCGATGCCGATGCCCCACGAGGCGTAGGGGATGCCGCGCTTGCCCGTGTAGCCATCCTTGGCGGGGATCGCCGAGATGCTGAACTTGAGGTTCGCGTTGCTCTTGCGGATGAGGTTGATGTGAGCAAGCGAGTCGATCATCATGCCGACCCGACCGTTCGTGAACGACTCGACCTTGTCCTGCTCCTTCATCGTCAGCGCGCCGGGAGCGATGGAGCCGTCGTCGTACATGCCCTTGACGTAGGTGACCGCGTCCTTCACGTCCGAGTTCGTGAGGTCAGGCTTGCCGTCCTTGAGCATGCTGCCGCCGGAGGCCCAGACCCACGACATGACGTCGTTCTGGATGCCGTTCGGGGCGTCGAGGGACAGGGGGAGGATCCAGCCGGACGTGTTGTTGCCGAGCGCCGTGATCGACTTGGCGGCTGCGGCGAACTCCGTGCGGTTCGTCGGCGGCTTGGTGACGCCGGCCTTGGCCAGCAGGTCGTCGTTCGTGAAGAGCGGGTAGACGAAGTTGACGACCGGGATCATGTAGGTCTTGCCGGAGATCTTGATCTGGCTGGCCAGCTGGCTCTCGTCGTACCCGGAGTCCTTCATGAGGGCCGAGAGGTCCGTGATCGCGCCCTGCTTGACGAAGTCGCTGACCCACGCCCCGTCGAGGCCGACCACGTCGGACATCGTGCCTGCTGCGGCGCCGGCGACGACCTGCTCCTTGGTGGAGGCGTAGGGCCCGCTGAGGAGCTTGACCTTGATGCCGGGGTTCTCAGACTCGAACTCGTCCATGAGGCCGCGGAGCGCCCCGGCCGGGAGCTCGGGCTCCCACCACTGGGCGAACTCGAGTGTCACGTTGCCTCCGGCGGCCGCGCCGGAGGACGTCTCTGCCGTGCTTGAGGTGCCTGCTCCTCCGCTGCACGCTGCGGTCAGCGCCAGTACCGCCACTGCGCCGACCAGGGGGAAGACCCGTCGTGCGAAATGAGCGTCGTTGCTCATGATTCTCCAATCAGAAACGTGCGGCTTCGCGCACTTCGTTGCGGCTTAATGCGAGTCCCTGCATGCTAGTGCGGCCGTCGTTCGAACGTCAAGAGCGTGCTGTCGACGTCCGGCCCGCATCCTGTCGCCTGACTGTCTCCCAAGCCCGTCCCCGCAGGTCAGACACCTCTAGTGGCGCCGACCGGCGGCCAGTGCCCCGGCGCAAGGTGCCCTCGAGCAGGTCCGTTGCGTGGTCTCTACACGCACGAGCGCTCGCCGCGATGCCGGATACTCACGGCGATCCGGGCAACGATCAGCATGGTGCGATGCCCTGATCTGCGCTTTTGTGCGCTGCGGACCGATCGTGCGCCGGGGAATACCCCTGACGCCCCCCGAACCGAGCTGTCCCACGCAGGCGCGACGCGCCGCCGCACCGGCGTGGGACCCGGCTCGAGGAGGCGTCTATGCGGCGAACGTCACGCTTCCGCGACGCGGCCCGCGCCGAAGGCGAGCCCCCGGAGATCCGCCGAACCCTCGAGCCGGAGCGGCCCCGCTGCGGCCGGCACCGCGATGGTGGCGCCTCGGGCGACCTCGATGCTCGGCTGGCCCGACGGCGCGACAGGGACGAGGCGCCCGCTGCCGGCGACGACGACCAGCGTCCGGTACTCGCGAGGCAGGACCGAGCCCGGTCCGACGAGCGTCGCCGAGAAGAACTCCGTCGACTCCGGCGGGAGGAGCGCACTGTCCACAGGCAGGTCCAGCGCGCCGCGCCCGACGAGCCGGTCCACGTCCTGCTCCGACGTCGCGCGCAGGCTGACGCACCCGAGCGCACGTGTGGGATCGAGCCCCAGGAAGGCCCCCGCACCGCTGTCGAGGAAGTCCTTCCACTCGAGCAGGACGGAGAGGTCGGCTGCCTGCTGGACCTCCACGAGGAGGATGCCCGCGCCGATCGCGTGCGCCGTGCCGGGCGGGACGTACACGCTGTCACCAGCGCGGACGCTGATCGCGTGCATCGCCCCGAGCATCGCGCCGACGTCCTGCTGATCCACCCACCGGGTGAGCTCGGAGCGGTCGAGGTCGCGGGTCCAGCCCACGTGCACCTGGCCGTCGGCGGGCGCCTCGAGGATGAACCACGCCTCGGCCTTGCCCTGGGGTCCGACGTCGAGGGTGCGCGCCTGCTCGTCGCTGGGGTGGACGTGGACGGGCAGGCGCTGACCGGCGTCGAGCAGCTTGACCAGCGGTACCCGGAGGTCCGGCGACGGCACGTCGGCCCGCCCGAGCCAGGCAGCCGGGTCGGCGCGGACCTCGTCGCGCAGCGCTCTCCCCGTGTCGAGGATCGTCAGCCCGTGCACCTGCTCGCCGAAGCGCGTCACGGTCGACGCGACCCAGTCCTCGGGCCGGTCGGACACGTCGGTGGTCACGCCGCGGAACCGGTCGATCCGCCCCGCCCCGCGGTAGAACGTGGGTGGGGAGTTCCTGCCCAGCACCGCGGGGCGCACGGTCGGACTGCCGGGCCGGGATTCGTGGTCCACGCTGACCTCCTGGTGTCAGGGGACACCGACGGCTCCGCTCCGCCGTGCCGGTCGGTGTCCCCGCAAGGATGAGATGCGGGCAGATGCCTGCTGTCCGAGTGAACACCGCACAAGACCGCAAAACAAGGCCTATAGTTGCAACGTTCCGTTCGGTAGCAGCACCAACAGGCTCACTCCACTAGCGTGGCAAGCCCTCCGCACCCAAGGGGTCACATGTCATCTCCGAAGCGCGCTCCCCGCCTCCCGGCGCGGCGCAAGGACGAGCTCGCCGCCTACGTCAACGAGGTCGGCGAGATCACCGTCAGCGCCCTCGCGGAGCAGTTCGACGTCTCGATGGACACCGCACGCCGCGACCTGGACGAGCTCGCTGCGAGCGGCCTGCTCAAGCGCACCCACGGTGGCGCGGTCCGGATCACGCCGCTCTCCCGGGCGGAGACACCGTTCGCTGACCGGATGCGCGTCCACGGGCGCGGCAAGCACCTGATGGGTCAGCTCGCAGCGACCCTGATCGAGGACGGCCAGACGATCCTGCTGAACGCCGGCACCTCGACGCTCTCGGTGCTGCCGTTCCTGACGGGTCGGCGGAACCTCACGATCGTGACCAACAACCTCGAGGCGCCCGCCGCTGTCCCTCGCGAGTGCGCGCGTGACGTGTACGTGCTGGGCGGCAGCGTCCGTGCTGGTTCCCAGGGCACGGTGGGCCCGGTGGAGTTCCCGGGGACGAACGGCAACCACTCCCACCGCATCCGTGCGGACATCGCCCTGATCAGCGTGGGGGGCGTCGTCGCGGAGATGGGGTTCTCCACGAGCAGCCTGCAAGAGGCCCGGATGATGTTCGAGATGATGGGGTCGTCCCGCCGCGTCGTCGTCCTGGCCGACAGCTCGAAGTTCGGTCGGAGCACGTTCGCCCAGGTGGCCGAGCTCTCGGCGGCCGACGTCCTGGTGACCGACGCGCCCGTCCCGGAGCGGATCGCCGAGGCGCTCGCGACAGCACAGGTCACGGTCATGGTCGCCGGCGAGGGCTCGGCCGACGTCGCATGACGCGCACGGTCGTGACGTCAGGCTGGCTCGACGACGAGCCGACGGTCGCACTGCAGCACGGGACGTCCCTGCTCGTGGTCGCGCTCCGCGGCGCGACGATCCTCCGATGGGTCGTCGACCTGGGTGACGGACCCGTCGACCTCCTCGACGGCTACCGGGACGCCGACGAGCTGCGGTCGCAGGACGGCATCCGGAACGGCATCATGGCGCCGTTCTGCGATCGCATCGCGGGCGCCGCGTACGTGTTCGACGGGCAGGAGCACGACCTCCTTCCCGGCAGCGCGTCGCGCCTCGTCTATCACGGGCTCGTCCGGTCGATGCCGTTCACGCTGGACGTCCTGGCCGCCGACGACGACGGCCTCGCCGCCACGTTCCGCTGCCACGGCGTGACCGAGGTCCCCCAGCCGGGATACCCGTTCCCGGTCGACGTCGATGTGACCTACCGGCTCGGGCCCGACTCGCTCGGCGTGCAGATCGACGGCCACAACACGGGCACGGTGCCCGCACCGTTCGCGTCCGGCTGGCACCCGTACTTCCGTCTCCCTGGCGCGGCCACCGTCGACGAGCTCGAGCTCCGCGTGGCCGCCACGACGCGCGTCGAGACCGACGCGGCCCTCATCCCGCTGCCCGGCCCGGCGGCCTACGCGGCCATCGACCCCGACGCGGCCCGGTGGCGACCGGTCGGTGCCGCGGTCCTCGATGTCGGCTACCTCGCCGGCGGGTCGGCCGTCGTGCGCAGCCCGTCGAGCGGCGTCGAGCTGACGCTCACCCAGGACGCGGGGCTCGTCCACGTGTTCACCGGCGACACGATCGGCCGCGACCGACGTCGGGCGATCGCCGTCGAACCGGTCGAGACCCTGACCGACGCGTTCAACCGTCCCGACTGCGCGGCGGCCATCCGGCTGGAGCCCGGCGCCCGGCGGACGTTCGGTGCCACGGTGACGGTGACGCGGCAGGAGCGCGCCGCGTCAGCTACACGCGCGACGTGAGCTCCGCGGCGACGAGCTCGGCGACCTGGACCGCGTTGAGCGCGGCACCCTTGCGCAGGTTGTCGTTGCTGATGAACAGCGCGAGCCCACGGCCGTCCGGGACGCCCGGGTCCTGACGCAGCCGCCCGACGAGCGACGGGTCGATGCCGGCGGCCTGCAGCGGCGTCGGGACGTCGACGAGCCGGACCCCGGGTGCGTCCGCGAGCAGCTCGGTCGCCCGCTCGACGGACAGCGGCCGCGCGAACTCGGCGTTGACCGACAGCGAGTGACCCGTGAACACCGGCACCCGCACGCACGTGCCCGAGACGAGCAGCTCGGGGATGCCGAGGATCTTGCGCGACTCGTTGCGGAGCTTCTGCTCCTCGTCGGTCTCGTGCGAGCCGTCGTCGACCAGGTTGCCCGCGAGCGCGATGACGTTGAACGCGATCGGGGCGACGTACTTGACCGGGGCCGGGAAGTCCACGGCTCCGCCGTCGTGCACGAGGCCAAGGGTGTCCCCGCCGACGACCGCGCGGACCTGGGAGTCGAGCTCGGTCGCGCCCGCGAGCCCGCTGCCCGAGACCGCCTGGTAGGTCGAGATGATGAGCCGCTCGAGGCCGGCCTCGGCGTCCAGGACCTTCAGGACGGGCATGGCGGCCATCGTGGTGCAGTTCGGGTTCGCGATGATGCCCTTGCGGGCGTCGCGGATCGCCTCGGGGTTGACCTCGGAGACGACGAGCGGCACGTCGGGGTCCATGCGCCATGCGGAGGAGTTGTCGATGACGATCGCGCCCGCCGCGGCGAACCGGGGAGCCTGGACCTTCGAGGTCGAGCCGCCCGCGGAGAAGAGCGCGACGTCGAGGCCGGTCGGGTCGGCCGTCTCGGCGTCCTCGACGACGATCTCGGTGCCCTTCCAGGGCAGCGTGCGGCCCGCGGAGCGCGCGGACGCGAAGTAGCGGATCTCGGCGACCGGGAAGTCGCGCTCCTCGAGGAGGCGGCGCATGACCGCCCCGACCTGACCCGTCGCGCCGACGACCCCGACCCGCAGGCCCTTGACCTCAGCCATGACTACCGTCCCGTCCCGCCGTAGACCACGGCCTGATCCTCGGAGCTGTCGAGATCGAACGCGGTGTGGACCGCGCGGACGGCGTCGTCCAGGTTCTCGGCGCGTGTGACGACGGAGATGCGGATGTCCGACGTCGTGATCATCTCGATGTTGATGCCGGCCCCGGCGAGCGCCTTGAACAGCTGCGCCGAGACACCCGGGTGCGACTTCATGCCCGCACCGATGAGCGACAGCTTGCCGATCGCGTCGTCGTACTGCAGGGACGCGAAGCCGATCTCCGCCTGCCGCTCGGTGAGCGCGGTCAGGGCACCGGCGCCGTCGTCCTGCGGCAGGGTGAACGAGATGTCGGTCAGCCCGGTCTTCGCGACCGACACGTTCTGCACGATCATGTCGATGCTCACGCCGGACCCCGCGACGACCTCGAAGATCCGCGCGGCCTTGCCGGGCACGTCGGGCACGCCGACGACCGTGATCTTGGCCTCGCTGCGGTCGTGGGCGACGCCCGCGATGATCGCTTCTTCCATGTGACCTTCCCCTTCCGGTCCCGGCCTGGGGACGTCCGTCACCAGTGTCCCCGTGTGCCCCGAGAAAGACGACCTCACGTGCACCGGCACGGCGTAGCGGCGCGCGTACTCGACACAGCGCAGCACCAGCACCTTCGCGCCGGACGCGGCCATCTCGAGCATCTCGTCGTAGCTGATGCGGTCGATCTTGCGCGCCGTCGGCACGATCCGCGGGTCCGCCGTGAACACGCCGTCGACGTCGGTGTAGATCTCGCAGACGTCGGCGTGCAGGGCGGCCGCGAGCGCGACGGCGGTCGTGTCGGAGCCGCCGCGACCCAGCGTCGTCACGTCGTTGGTGTGCTGCGTGACGCCCTGGAAGCCCGCGACGATCGCGACGGCGCCCGAGTCGATCGCGGCGCGGATGCGGCTCGGGGTCACGTCGATGATGCGGGCCTTGCCGTGGGTCTCGTCCGTGATGACCCCGGCCTGCTGGCCCGTGAAGGACTGCGCGTCGACACCGAGGTTGGCGATCGCCATCGCGAGCAGCGACATCGAGATGCGCTCGCCGGCCGTCAGGAGGATGTCCATCTCGCGCGACGGCGGGATCGGGGTGATCTGGTGCGCGAGGTCGATGAGCTCGTCGGTGGTGTCGCCCATCGCGGAGACGACCACGACCACGTCGTTGCCGGCGCGCTTCGTCTCGGCGATCCGCTTCGCGACGCGCTTGACGCTGGTCGCGTCCGCGACGGAGGAACCGCCGTACTTCTGCACGATGAGGGCCACGAGGGTGCGCTCCGGGGGAAGGTGCTCTGAGCCGCGGAGGATGCCCGCAGACGCCGCGATTCTAGAACCGCCCACGGTGTGGACGGCAGGCGTTCCGCATCCCGGACGATCGAGGGTCGACCGCGTCGGCACCTTCAGGACGCACACAGACTCTGCACAGCGTTCCGGCCCGCGCGGCACACGTCCCGCCCTATGTTGTCGGGATGACAGAAGGTGCAGGTCAGACGGACAGCGCTGGTCAGGACGTGCTCATCGACGCGCACGACGGCATCACCGTCCGCGGGCTGCACCGGTCGTTCGGCGCGGTGCACGCGCTCGCCGGGGTGGACCTGGATGCCCGTCCGGGGCGCGTGACGGCGCTCATCGGGCCCAACGGATCCGGCAAGACGACCCTGCTGCTCGTGCTCGCGGGGCTCCTCGTCCCGCACGCCGGGCACGTGCGGGTCGGCGGGTTCGACCCCGTGACGGACGGCCCGCGGGCCCGGGCCCGCACCGGCTGGATGCCCGACACCTTCGGCACATGGGACTCACTGACCGCTCGCGAGGTCCTGCTGACGTTCGCCGCCGCGTACCGGCTGCCGCGGGCCGCCGCCGAGGCCCGGGTCTCCGAGCTCCTCGAGACCGTGCACCTCAGCGAGTTCGCCGACCGACCCGCGAGCGTCCTGTCGCGCGGGCAGAAGCAGCGGCTCGGGCTCGCGCGGGCGCTGGTGCACTCCCCCGACGTCCTGCTGCTCGACGAGCCGGCGAGCGGGCTGGACCCCCGCAGCCGCGTCGACCTGCGCCTGCTGCTGCGGTCCCTGGCCGCGGGCGGCACGACGGTGCTCGTCTCGAGCCACGTCCTGTCCGAGCTCGACGAGCTCGTGGACGACGCCGTGTTCCTGTCGGGAGGACGGACCGTCACGGCCGGCACGCTCGTCGCCGCGGAGTCCGCGCGTCGGTCGTGGCGGGTCCGGGCGCTGTCGCTCGTCGCCCTGACCTCATGGCTCACGTCGGTCGGCGCGGTGTGGCACCCCGACGCGGACGACAGCCCGGCGCCGACCGGGTTCGGCCCACCCAGGCCGACGCCCGACGGACCCGGTGGGGTCCTGGTCGACATCGCCGACGAGGCGGGGGCCGCGCGGCTCGTGCGGGACGCGGTGACCGCAGGCGTCGCACTCACGTCGATCGCCCCTGCGGGCGGCGCGCTGGAGCAGGCCTACCTGGCCCTGGACGAGGAGCGACGATGAGCACGGTGATCGACGAGGGCGCAGCCCCGACCGGCACCTCCGGGTCGCAGGCGCCCGCCTCGCTGCCCCGGACCTGGAGCCTGACCTGGCACGGCGTCCGGACGGTTGCCGAGCTCGAGCTGCGGCAGCGGATCCGGTCCACGCGATGGATCGTGGCGCTCGTCGTGTGGTTCGTCGTCGTCGGCGCGATCACCGGGCTCGTGTGGCTCAGCACCCGGAACGTCATGGGGGCGGGCTCGACGGACTCCATGGAGCCGGTCCGCAGCTTCCAGGGCCCGATGGTGTTCGGGCTCGTCGTGTTCTTCGTCCTGTTCCTCGGGCTGCTCGTCGCGCCGACCCTCAGTGCGACCTCCATCAACGGCGACCGGTCCGCCGGCACCCTGGCGATCCTGCAGGTCACGCTGCTGTCACCGTTCGAGATCGTCCTCGGCAAGCTCCTCGCGTCGTGGGTGGCCGCGCTCGCGTTCCTCGTCGTGAGCGTGCCGTTCATCGGGATCGCGGTGGGCCTGGGCGGCACCCCCGTCGTCGCGATGTTCGTGTGCCTCGGCGTCCTCGCGCTGCTCCTCGCGGCAGTCTGCGCGTTCGGCCTGGGGTTCTCGGCGCTCACCGCGCGCACCTCCGGGTCGGCCGTCCTGACCTACATCGCCGTCGCCTCGCTGTCGGCCCTGAGCCCCATCGTCTTCGGGCTCACGTACCTCACGACGACGCACGACGAGACCGTGCGGGTCTGGACGGTTCCGGAGTCCGGGTGGAACGGGAACGCGAACGCCGCACCGCCCTGCGTCTGGCAAGAGCAGGTCCAGTCGGTCAGCCACACCGAGCGCACCTGGTGGCTGCTCGCCATCAACCCGTTCGTCATCGTGGCCGACGCTGCGCCCCGACCGAGCTCCGAGGCACACCAGATGGTCAGCGCCGACCCCCTCGGGTCGATCCGCAACGGTGTGCGCACGCTCCGGGCCGGACCGGCGCACGAGGTCGACCAGTGCTGGTTGCAGCAGTCGCAGAGCGGCGACTACGTGTCGCCCGTGACGAAGCCGGACGTCGACACGACCGCCGTGTGGCCGTGGGGGCTCGGGGCGAACCTGCTGCTCGGCGCGGCAGGCGTGTGGCTCGCGGTACGCCGGCTACGGATCCCGCAGCGCACGCTCGCCCGCGGCACGCGCGTCGCCTGAGGTCGTCCGCGTCAGATCTGCAGCGCGTCGTACTCCGCCTCGGCGGCGACGTCGTCGTCGACGTCGAGGCGGAGGTGGGCAAGCACGGTCTGCAGGACACGCAGCGCGCTCGACGCCCGCTCGCCCCAATGGGACAGATACGAGAACTGCCACCACCACAGAGCCTCGAGCTCGTGGCCGGACTCGTAGTGGCGCAGGCCCTGGACGAGCGCGCCTGCGACCGTCACGAGGTCACCCGACACGGTCGACGCGGTCACCTCGGAGCCGAGCAGCGGGTCCACGACCTCGGCGTAGTCGTCGATGCCCTCGAGGGCGTTGGCCAGTGCGCTCCGCAGCGGGTCGACGTCGGCATCCGGCCCGATGTCGGGCTCGTAGCGCTCCGGCGGGACGACGTCCACGATCGCACCGAGCCGCGAGCCCGCCGCGAGCAGGTCCGAGACCGCGAGCAGCAGGAGCGGGATGGCGGCCTCAGGGTTGGTGCCCGAGCCGACCTCGGTGACTGTCGTCAGGAAGCTGCGGGCCTCGTCTGCGACGGCGTGCGCGACGCCCATCATGTCGTCGGTCTCGGTGTCGGGCGCCTCGAGGGGTGTGTCCCCCGGCCTGCTCGGCGGTGTGACGTCTGCCATGGTCGTTGCTCCCTACGCGCTGATCCGTCGTCGGCCCTCGAACGCCCGCCCGAGAGTGACCTCGTCGGCGTACTCCAGGTCCCCGCCGACCGGCAGTCCCGACGCGAGCCGGCTGACGGTGAGTCCCATGGGGACAAGCATGCGCGCCAGGTAGGTGGCTGTCGCCTCCCCCTCGACGTTCGGGTCCATCGCGAGGATGACCTCGGTGACGGATCCGTCCGCGAGGCGCGTCAGCAGGTCGCGGATGCGCAGGTCATCGGGGCCGACGCCCGCGATCGGGTTGATCGCGCCGCCGAGCACGTGGTACCTGCCGCGGAACTCCCGGGTGCGCTCGATCGCGACGACGTCCTTGGGCTCCTCGACGACGCAGATCGTCGCGAGCGACCGGCGCGGGTCGCGGCAGATGCGGCACAGCTCCTCTTGCGCGACGTTGCCGCACAGGGAGCAGAACCGCACGCGGGCCTTGACCTCGGTGAGCGCGTCGATGAGGCGGCGGACGTCCGCCTGGTCCGCCGAGAGCACGTGGAACGCGATGCGCTGGGCGCTCTTCGGACCGATCCCGGGCAGTCGCCCGAGCTCGTCGATCAGATCCTGGACCGCACCCTCGTACACGCGCTCACCCTACGTCCTCCACCCGATGACGACCCGGACCGACCGGCCGTGCGACTACCTCGTGGGGTCGTCGAGCTGCTCGTCGATGACGGTGCCGCCGAGGAGCTGGGCGACCAGCGGAGCACCCGTCAGGGACGTGGACATGAGGTCCGGGTCGTCGGGTGACGGGTCGTCCTCGACCTGAGCCTGGTGGGCGCTCTCGCGGCCCGCTGCGTAGGCCCGCTCAGCCGCCTCGCGGGCGCTGACCGCGTGCTCGACGACCGGATGGTCGACGGCAGCGTGGTCGACGGCAGCATGGTCGACGACGGAGTGCTCGAGACCCTCCGGCACCGGGTAGTGGGCCGGCTCGCCGGGGTCGTCGTCGTAGGGCTCGGGCGCGCCGGGGTCGTCGTCCGGGGCGGCCGACGCGGCGTGCTCGTCGGCAGCGGCAGGACCGGCGAAGGTGCTGCCGTTCGGTACCGCGCCGTTCGCGGCCTCGGCGTTCGACCCCGTGCGGTTCGGGGTCGCGTCGCCCGCAGTCCCGGAGCTCGCGGCCGAGCCACTCTGGCCCGTACCGGAGCCGGGGCGCA
>DASVMA010000399.1:0-1883 GCA_036384595.1 Cellulomonas sp.
TTACGACGCCTCGAGGTCGAGCGCATCGACCTGTACCAGATGCACTGGCCGGCGGCTGACGGTGCGCAGGTCGAGGACTACTGGCCGGTCTTCCTCGACCTGCTGGCGGAGGGCAAGGTGCGCGCCGTCGGGCTGTCCAACCACAACGTCGCGCAGCTCGAGGCCGCCGACGCGCTGGGCCACGTGCACACGGTGCAGCCGCCGCTCAACCTGATCCACCCGGACTCGGCGGCCGACGTGATCCCCTGGTGCGCGGCGCACGACACCGGCGTCATCGTCTACAGCCCGATGGCGTCCGGACTCCTGACCGGCTCCTTCACCGTCGGCCGAGCCGCCGCACTCGGCGACGACGACTGGCGCCACGCGAGCCCGGACTTCACGGAGCCGGGCCTGCGTCGCAACCTCGACCTCGTCGAAGCTCTGCGACCGATCGCTGATCGTCACTCCGTGAGCGTCGGAGCGATCGCCATCGCCTGGACGCTGACCGTCCCCGGGGTCACCGGTGCGATCGTCGGCGCCCGTCGGCCCGACCAGGTGGACGGCTGGCTGCCGGCCGCCCAGGTCACGCTCGACGCGCGCGACCTGGATGACATCGCCGCAGCACTCGCAGGCACCGGCGGCCCCGTCGCGGGCTCGTGATCCGCGAGGCCGACCTGCTCGCAGGGTTCCCGCCCGCGGTCGCCGTGACCTCGGCCGAGGTCGCTGCGGTCGAGGCGAGCGCGCCGCGCGTCCTGGTCGTGCTCGACGACGATCCGACGGGTACGCAGTCCGTGTCTGATCTCCCGGTCCTCCTGCGCTGGGAGGAGAGCGACTTCCGCTGGGCGTTCGAGCCCCGGGCGGGCCGACCTCCCGCCGCGGTCTACGTGCTGACCAACACCCGGAGCCTCGACGCGGCCGAGGTGGAGAGCCGGACACGGGAAGCCGTCACCCATGCCCTCGCCGCGGCCGAGGCGACGGGCCTGACGGTGGCGTTCGTCAGTCGCAGCGACTCGACCCTGCGCGGGCACTACCCGCTCGAGCCGGATGTCATCGCCGCAGTCCTGCGCGAGCGGACCGGGCAGCGGGTCGACGGGGTGGTCATCGTCCCCGCGTTCCCCGACGCCGGTCGCATCACGATCGGAGGCGTGCACTACGTGCGCACGAGCGAGACGCTGACCGCCGTCGCCGAGACCGAGTTCGCCCGGGACGCGACGTTCGGCTACGTGCACTCGGACCTCGCCGGGTACGTCGAGGAGAAGTCAGCCGGCCGGTTCCGCGCGGCGGACGTCATCCACCTGGACCTGACCGTCGTCCGCGGCCCGGCGCAGGGCATCGCGGATGCGCTGGCTGCCGCCACGGACTCGACTCCGATCGTCGTCGACATCGTCGCGGAGGACGACCTGCGGTCGCTGGCCCTCGGCCTTGCCGAGGCCGAGTCACGCGGGATGCGGCTCCTGTACCGCGTCGGTCCCCCCTTCGTCCGGGCACGCATCGGCCAGGACGAGCATGCCGAGCTGTCGGGTGACGAGGTCTTCGCCGGAGCGCATCCGGACGCGGGCGGCGGCCTGGTCGTCGTCGGCTCGCACGTCGCTGTCACGACGCGACAGCTCGAGGTGCTCACCGCCGAGCACGGCTCGGCCCGCGTCGTGGAGCTGCAGGTCGAGGCGTTGCTGGATGAGTCGCTCGCGCGGGACCACGTCGCGTCCGTCGCCGCCGCCGTCGCCGCGGGGCTCGCCGAGGCCGACGTGATCCTCCACACGAGCAGGCTGCTGGTCCGGACCGGCGACCCCGCGGAGAGCCTGCGGATCGCCCGGACCGTCTCCACCGCGGTGGTCGACGTCGTCAGGCTGACCCTGGAGGCGCGTCGCCCCCGATTCGTCATCGCCAAGGGCGGCATCACGTCG
>DASVMA010000400.1:0-3217 GCA_036384595.1 Cellulomonas sp.
GCCGTCACCAGGAGTCCGACCATGCGTCGCGGATCAGCTCGGCTGGGTTCCAGCCTGCGTCTTCAGCTCGTCGCCACGGGAGCTGGCTCAGTCGTCCTGACTGCCGTGCTGCTCACCGCCGTCGGAGGCCTGCAGGTGGCCGGTCTGGCCCGGAACGCGGGCGTCGACATCGACAGGCTCACGACCGCCTCGCTGCACCAGACGTCCGACCAGGCCATGACGCTGGTCGAGACCCAGGTCGCGACGGTCCAGGACCGGATGAAGGCCGAGCTGCTCGTCGCACAGTCCAGCTTCACGCTGCGCGGTGCACTGACGTTCGGTGAGCCCGAGACCTGGTCCGTGAAGGACGCGAGCACCGGAGCGACCACCGATGTCGCGGTGCCGCGCATGCTCGTCGGCGGGGTGGGATTCGGTCGGAACACCGACCCGGCGACGCTGTCCCCGCTCGTCGACGACATCGCCGATGTGCTGGGCACCGCGACGACCGTCTTCCAGCGCGTCGACGACGCCGGCACGATGCTGCGCGTCGCGACGACCGTCAAGACCGCCGACGGCGCCCGGGCCATCGGTACCACGATCAGCCCCGTCGCGGCGGACGGGACACCGAACGCGGTCGTCGCGGCTCTGCTGGCCGGCCAGTCGTACGTCGGCAACGCCCAGGTGGTCGGACAGTCGTACGTGACGGCGTACGCGCCGCTGATGGTCGGCTCGAAGGTCGTCGGCGCCCTGTTCGTCGGGACGCCGCAGTCGACCGTCGACGCACCGCTGCGCACCGCGCTCGCGGGCGTCAAGGTCAGCGACCACGGCTACCTGACGGTCCTCGCCTCCGACGGGTCGTGGGTCGTCCCGCCGCCCGGGGCGTCCGAGGGGCCAGCCCTCGACGCGGTCGACGCCACCGGTGCGCCGTACGCGCAACGCCTCATCGACGCCTCGGCCAAGCTTGCTCCGCACGACGTGGCGTCAGAACGCGTCGCCCTCGGCACCGGCGGAGCCGCGAAGGTCGAGGTGAGCCGCTACGCACCGTGGGGCTGGACCATCGCTGCCTGGGGGTTCGACGCGGATCTGCGGGCCGTTCCGGACCGCCTCGAAGCAGGGACGTCACAGCTCGTGCGCACGCTGCTCATTGCCGGGATCGTCGTCGCCGCACTGGCGATCGGGGTGGTCGTGCTGACCTCCGGACGCATCGTGGCGCGGGTGGGCCGGCTCACCGACGCGCTGCGCCGCGTCGCGGCACGCGACCTGTCCTTCGACGTGCACGGTGAGGGCCGTGACGAGATCGGCGTGATGGGCGACGCCGTCGGCGAGGCGATCGAGGGCATGCGTGCCGCGATCGGCCGGATGCAGGCCGGGGCCGATGCGATGCAGGCGACGGCCGGTCGGCTCGAGGGGTCGAGCGGCACGCTCGAGGGGGTCGCCGGGCACACCGTGACGCAGGCCGACGAGGCCGCCCGCAGCGCGACCGTCGTGAGCACCGAGCTGCAGGCGGTCACCGCCGCGATGACCGAGATGCGCGCGTCGATCGAGTCGGTCGCCCACGACGTGAACGCGGCCTCCGGCGAGGCCGACCGGGCCGTCGGGGCGACGGCCGAGGCTGCGGTCATCGCGGCACGGCTCGGCGACTCGTCGTCGCAGATCGCCGCCGTCCTCGACACCGTGACGTCGATCGCCACGCAGACGCACCTGCTCGCACTGAACGCGACCATCGAGGCGGCGCGTGCAGGCACGGCGGGCCGGGGGTTCGCCGTCGTCGCCGGCGAGGTCAAGAAGCTCGCCGAGCAGACGTCCCTGGCGATCGGGACGATCGAACCGGTGCTCGCTGCCGTGTCGCGCGACGCGGCCGACGTCCGGTCCGCGGTCGAGCGGATCTCGCTGTCGATCGCGACCGTCGACGAGCACCAGTCGTCCATGTCGGTCGTGGTGGAGCAGCAGACAGCCACGACCGGGGAGATCGAGCGCAACCTCATCGTCGCGGCCGACAGCTCCGCGGACATCGCCCAGAGCGCCGGGGCCGTAGCTCAGGCCGCGTCCCAGTCGTTCGACGGTGCCGCCGAGGTGCGGCTCGTCGTCGGCGAGCTCAGCCGGGTCGCGACCGAGCTCAACGCCGGCGTCGAGGAGTTCACGCTCGTCTCCCGCTGACCGGTCCGAGCGGGTAACCGCTCAGACCGGCCTGCGCGTCATGCTGAGCACGTCGAGCGCGCTGTCGAGCTGCGCCTCGGTCACCTCGCCGCGGGCGACGTAGCCGAGGTCGACGACGGCCTCGCGCACGGTGATCCCCTGCTTCACGGAGTGCTTGGCGATCTTCGCGGCGGCCTCGTAGCCGACGACGCGGTTGAGCGGCGTGACGATCGACGGGGACGACTCGGCGAGTGCGCGTGCCCGCTCGACGTTGGCGGTGATGCCGACGACGGTCTTGTCGGCGAGCAGACGCGTCGCGTTGCTGAGCAGCCGGATCGACTCGAGCACGCCGAGCGCGATGACCGGGATCTGCACGTTGAGCTCGAACGACCCGCTCGCGCCCGCCCAGGCGACGGTCGCGTCGTTGCCGACGACACGGGCCGCGACCATGAGCACGGCCTCGGGGATCACGGGGTTGACCTTGCCGGGCATGATCGACGAGCCGGGCTGCAGGTCGGGGATCGAGATCTCGCCGAGGCCGGTGTTGGGTCCCGAGCCCATCCAGCGCAGGTCGTTGCAGATCTTCGTCAGGCTCACGGCGATCGTGCGCAGCGCACCGGAGAGCTCGACGAGGCCGTCGCGCGCGCTCTGCGCCTCGAAGTGGTCACGCGCCTCGGTCAGCGGCAGCCCCGTGTCCTCGACGAGCAGCGCGATGACCCGCTGCGGGAACCCGGCGGGGGTGTTGATGCCCGTGCCGACGGCCGTGCCCCCGAGCGGTACCTCGGCGGCACGGGGCAGCGCGGTCCTCAGGCGTTCGATGCCGTAGCGGACGGCGGCCGCGTAGCCGCCGAACTCCTGCCCGAGCGTGACGGGTGTGGCGTCCATGAGGTGCGTCCGGCCGGACTTCACGACGTCGGCGAACTCTGTCGACTTGGCAGCGAGCGCGCCGGCGAGGTGCTCGAGCGCGGGGATCAGCTCGTGCACGACACCGGCCGTCGCCGCGACGTGCACCGAGGTCGGGAACACGTCGTTCGACGACTGCGAGGCGTTGACGTGGTCGTTCGGGTGGACCTCGCGGCCCAGACGCGCGGTCGCGAGGGTC
>DASVMA010000401.1:0-5801 GCA_036384595.1 Cellulomonas sp.
AGCGCCGCGCCGGCGGCGGCCTCCTCGAGGAACGCGCGCAGCGGGACCTCGGTGATCTCGAGCCCGACGGCGCCCGCCTCGACGCGCGACAGGTCGAGCAGGTAGGTGACCAGCCGGCCGAGCCGTTCGGTCTGCGCCAGGGCGACCCGCATCGTCGCAGGGTCGGCCTCGCTCACGCCGTCGACGATGTTCTCGAGCTGGGCCTGGAGCGCGGTCACAGGGGTGCGGAGCTCGTGCGAGACGTTGGCGATGAGCTCGCGGCGCAGCGTGTCGGCCTGCTCGAGGTCGTCGGCCATCGTGTTGAAGGCGGTCGCGAGCTGCCCGACCTCGTCGCGGCTGGTCGCCCGGACGCGACGGGAGTAGTCGCCGCCAGCCATCGCGCGCGCGGCCGCGGTCATCTCGCGCAGCGGCGACGTCATGCCGCGGGCCAGGAGCTGGGTGAGGACGAGCGAGATGAAGATCGCGAGCGGGAGCGTCCGCGACGGGCCCAAGTGGTTGTTGGTCCCGAGCCAGGTGATCAGCGCGGCGAGAGTGACGGTCGCGGCGACGAGCACCCCGAGCTTGATCTTGATCGACCTGAGGCCGTCGAGCGGGCGCACGTCGGGCAGGCGCCCTCGCAGGGCCTCGCCGCGCACGTGCTGGGGCATGCTCACTCGGGCGGCTCCGCGGGCTCGAAGGCGTACCCGACGCCGTGCACCGTGCGGATCAGGTCGGCGCCGAGCTTGCGCCGGAGCGCCTTCACGTGCGAGTCGACGGTGCGCGTGCCGCTCGCGTCGACCCAGTCCCACACCTCGGCGAGCAGCCGCTCGCGGGTGAGCACGGTGCGCGGGCTCCCGGCGAGCGTCACGAGGAGGTCGAACTCGGTGGGCGTGAGGTGGACCTCGACGTCCCCGCGGTAGACACGGCGCTGAGCCTGGTCGACGACGACGTCGCCGACGGTCAGCGGCGGCTCGGCCAGGTTCGGTGTGCTCGCGAGCTCGGCGGCACGCGCCGCACGTTCGGTGCGTCGCAGCAGCGCCTTGGTCCGGGCCACGAGCTCCCGCATCGAGAAGGGCTTGGTCATGTAGTCGTCGGCGCCCACGCCCAGGCCGATGAGCATGTCGGTCTCGTCGTCCCGTGCCGTGAGCATCAGGACGGGGACCGGCCGCTCGGCCTGGATGCGTCGGCACACCTCGAGGCCGTCGATGCCCGGCAGCATCACGTCGAGGACGACGACGTCGGGCTGCATCCGTGCCGCCGCCTCGACGCCCGCATGCCCGTCACCGACCGACTCGACGCGCCAGCCCTCGGCCGACAGCCGTTGGACGATCGCCGACGCGATCGCGGGCTCGTCCTCGACCACGAGGACCACGGTCGTGGCTGTTCCCTCAGTCGGCCGCGTCGGCGCGCCGGCGCTGTTGCTCATCGCCATGGGGCCAGCGTGGCACAGGGGGAGGCGGAACTCCTGGCAGGACGCCGCGCGACACCCGGTCGGACGCGGGGAGCCGGCCCTCGGCCGGCACGAGGAGGGTTCCGTATGATGGCTCTCATCATGAGCGGCTCAAGTAGCTGCCGGCGTCCCTCCCGGGTTCTCGAGCCCGGGAGCGACCATGCCGGCTCCCACACTGTCCTGATCATCCCTGCCCGCAGCATCGTCCGGGCCCGCAGCGTCATCCCGGCGCGCACCGCGCACCGGGGCGGTGGCACGTGCTGACCGAGTGGCTCCTGGTCGGCCTCGGCGTGCTCCTGACCGCCGGGACCGCCGTCTTCGTCGCGAGCGAGTTCTCCCTCGTCACGCTCGACCCCGGGGTCGTCGACCGCAAGACGAAGGCTGACGACCGCCGCGGCCAGTCTGTCCGCAAGGCGCTCGCACGGCTGTCGACCGAGCTGTCGGGGGCGCAGGTCGGCATCACCGTGACGACGATCCTCCTCGGCTACACGACCCAGCCGGCGGTCATCGCGCTGCTGCGCGTCCCTCTCGAGTCGTCCGTGCTCGGCCGGGCGGCGGGCGGGGCCGTCGCGGGGGTGCTCGCGCTGGTCCTCGTCAACGTGTTCTCCATGCTGTTCGGCGAGCTCGTCCCCAAGAACTTCGCGCTCAGCCGCCCGCTCGGAACGGCGCGCGCCGTCGCCACCTTCCAGCGCTCGTTCACGACCGCGCTGCGTCCGCTGATCGTCGTCTTCAACGGGAGCGCCAACGCGTTGCTGCGCCGGGTCGGCGTCGAGCCGCGCGAGGAGCTGTCCGGCGGGCGCTCTCCGCAGGAGCTCGCCTCGCTCGTGCGGCGGTCCGCGCAGGTCGGCACGCTCGACGAGTCGACCGCGACGCTGCTGACGAACTCGCTCGACTTCGAGGAGCTCACCGCGATCGACGTCATGACGGACCGCCAGCGCGTCGTCGTCGTGCGTCGTGACGACCCGGCGTCCCACGTCGTCGCGCTCGCCCGCGAGACGGGCCACTCGAGGTTCCCGGTCGTCGGCGACGGTCGTGACGACATCGTCGGGCTCGTGCACCTGCGCCGGGCGATCGGGGTCCCGTACGGGCGGCGGGGCGACGTGCCGGCAGCAGCACTCATGGTTGACGCACCACGCGTGCCCGAGACGGTGCACCTCGGTCCGTTGCTCGTCGAGCTGCGCGAGCTGGGGATGCAGATGGCGGTCGTCGTGGACGAGTACGGCGGCACGTCCGGCATCGTGACGCTCGAGGACGTCGTCGAGGAGCTCGTGGGTGACGTCGCCGACGAGCACGACCGCCGACGCAGCACCGTCACGCGGCGGGCCGACGGCTCGTGGGCGCTGCCGGGCCTGCTGCGGCCCGACGAGCTCACCGAGGCGACCGGCATGTCGGTCCCCGAGGACGGCCCGTACGAGACCCTCGGCGGCCTGGTCATGGCGCTCCTCGGGCGCGTCCCCGAGGTGGGCGACGAGGTCGTCGCCGGCGACGTGCGGCTGCGGGTCGAGGCGATGCAGGGACGCCGCGTCGAGCGCGTCGCCGTGGCGCCCGTCGACGAGGACGAGACGTCGGGCGACGAGCGCGACCGCGACGGGGGTGGGCGCGCATGAGCACGTCCTGGGCACTCCTGCTGGCCGTGCTGCTGCTCGCCGGCAACGCGTTCTTCGTCGCGGCGGAGTTCGCGATCATCTCCGCGCGGCGCAGCTCGATCGAGCCGCTCGCCGATGCGGGCGACCGACGCGCGAGGACCGTCCTGTGGGCGATGGAGCACGTCTCGCTGATGCTGGCGGTCGCTCAGCTCGGCGTGACGGTCTGCTCGACGAGCCTCGGCCTCGTCGCGGAGCCGGCCATCGCCCACGTCCTCCTGCGTGCGCTCGACGCGGTCGGTGCGAGCACCGGCCTGGCGCACCCGATCGCCTTCGTCGTGGCGCTCGTGCTGGTCGTGTACCTGCACGTCGTGCTCGGCGAGATGGTGCCGAAGAACCTGGCCGTCGCCGGGCCCGACAAGGCCGTGCTGATGTTCGGGCCTCCGCTGGTCTGGGTCGGGCGGTTCGTGCGGCCGGTGGTCACCGCGCTCGACTTGACGGCCAACCACGTGCTGCGCCTGTTCGGTGTCGAGCCCCGGGCGGAGATCGCCTCGGCGTTCACGGCTCAGGAGGTCCAGTCCATCGTCGAGCGTTCGCGCGCCGAGGGGCTGCTGGCCGACCCGTCCGGTCTGCTGTCGGGCGCGATCGAGTTCTCGGACCGGACCGCGGCCGACGTCATGGTGCCGTTCGCCGAGCTGCGCACCGTGCCGGTCGGTGCGAGCCCCGACGAGGTCGAGCGGCTCGTGGCGCGCACCGGGTACAGCCGGTTCCCGGTCGCCGGGCCGGAGGGTGACCTCACGGGGTACGTGCACGTCAAGGACGTGCTCTACGCCACCGACGTGACCCGGTACGTCCCGGTGCCCGCGTGGCGCGTGCGCGCGCTCGCAGCCGTCGCACCCGAGGCCGAGGTCGAGGACGCGCTCGCGGCGATGCAGGCGTCGGGCTCGCACCTCGCGCGGGTGGACGACGACGGTCGGGTCGTCGGCGTCGTGTTCCTCGAGGACATCATCGAGGAGCTCGTGGGTGAGGTTCGGGACGCGATGCAGCGCGAACAGCCGCGCTGATTACCACAGTCGGCTTGGCTGGACAAGTGTCCAAGGGGCTTGGAAGGCCTTCCATGTTCCGTTACTGTTTCGTGATCGCACCGAGGTATCTGGCGCCGTTCCACGCGCTGGCCGATCGAGCGCGGTGCCGTCATCCAGGTCGAGAGCTTCGGAGGTGTCGTGGGGTCGCATCGTGCGGAGCCCGCATCTGCCGATGCCCCCTCTCGGCGTCGTGCGCGCGCGTCGGAGCAGGCACGCAGCGCAGCAGTGACCCACGCTCCTGCTGCGCGTGTGACCCCACGACCCGGCCGCAACGTGGCGCGACTCGGCGTCCTCGTGGCACTCGTCGGCATCACGGTCATCGTGCCCGTCAGCCAGCGGGCGGGGGTCGCAGGTGTCGCCGTCGCCGGTGACGCCCTGACCGACTCGACGTTGCCCGGCACGGTCGAGGCACTGACCTCCGTGCCCCTCTCCGTCCTCCCGCCGGCATCCCTCGTCTCCGCGGACGCCACCGCCGTGCGCTCCACGCTCACGGCCAGCCGCTCCGAGGACCGTGACCCGTTGCCCGGCTGCGACGGGACGACCCGCCCCGCCGGGAGCAACGGGCTGCTCAACGTCGCCGACCTGTGCACGCTCTGGGACGGGCACACGCAGATCCGCGCGGATGCGGCCGTCTCGTTCGCCGTGCTCAACCAGGCATTCGTCGCCCGCTTCGGTGCGGACATGTGCCTGGAGAGCGGGTATCGCACGCTCGCCCAGCAGCGGGCGGTCAAGGCGGAGAAGGGTGGCCTCGCGGCCCCCCCGGGCAAGAGCAACCACGGCTGGGGCCTGGCGATCGACCTCTGCAAGTCCGAGACGACCGGCGTCAAGTGGACGTGGCTCAACGAGAACGGTCCGGCGTACGGCTGGGACAACCCGTCGTGGGCGCGCCCCGGCGGCAGCGGCCCTTTCGAGCGCTGGCACTGGGAGTTCTCCAAGGGCGTCCAGGCGGACGGCGAGTACTACGGCTGACGCCGCCGCCTGACCCGGCAGGCCCGCCCCGCTCCCCTCAGAGGAGCGTGAGCCCCCAGCGGACGGTGTGGTCGGCGCCAGGCGCGAGGTGCACCAGTCGCTCACCCGTGCGGAACGCGTCGGCGATGCAGCTCATCGGCTCGGCCGCGACACCACGACGCTCGATCACCGGGATGCCGTCACCCGTGCACACCTGCCAGGTGTCCATCGAGTCGTCCATCCACACCGCCGCGGCGTGACCGTCGGGTGCGGCGAGCTGGATCCAGGACAGGCCGTCCGCGTCCCGTCGCACATCGACGAACGCGTCGTCCAGGGCGATGCCGGCGAGCAGGCGCGGCGCGCGCAGGTCGTAGGACCCCGCGACGGGCTCCGTCCCGGTGGGGAGCAGCCGGTCGTCGACCGTCACGCGGCTGTCGGCGTCGAGGCGGAGCGTGCACTCGTCGACCGTGGCATCGCCGGGTGAGAGCCACGGGTGGAACCCGATGCCGTACGGCGCGGTCGTGTCGCCGAGGTTGGTCGTCGTGACGGTGACGCCGAGCCCTGCGTCGGTCAGCGTGTAGGTGACGGTGGTGAGCAGCGGGAACGGGTAGCCCGCAGTGGGCACGAGGTGGTGCTCCAGGGTCACAGACGTGGCCGTCGGCGGTGCGTCCGGCGCGGGGGTGAACCGCACGTGGGCGACGAGGCCGTGCAGCGCCGTGGACCGCTCGGGCTCGGTGAGGGCGACCTGGTGCTCGA
>DASVMA010000402.1:0-6007 GCA_036384595.1 Cellulomonas sp.
CCGACCGGAGACGCCGAGACCGGCGACGACGACGTGCGCGTGCGCGAGATCCACTACCCGGCCACCCACTCGGTGTAGAAGACTCCGACGCCTGTCGTGACGAACAGCCCCGCGATGATCCAGAACCGGATGACGATCGTCACCTCGCCCCACCCCGACAGCTCGAAGTGGTGGTGCAGCGGTGCCATCTTGAAGACGCGTCTGCCGGTCAGCTTGAAGAAGCCGATCTGGATCACGTCGGACATCACGATGACGACGAACAGGCCGCCGATGATGGCCGCGAGGATCTCGGTCCGGGACAGGATCGAGATCCCGGCGAGCGCGCCGCCGAGCGCGAGCGATCCCGTGTCCCCCATGAAGATCTTGGCGGGGCTCGCGTTCCACCAGAGGAACCCGAAGCACGCTCCGGTGACGGCCGCGGCGACGACCGCGAGCGACAGCGGGTCGCGGACCTCGTAGCAGCGCGGGCCGGCCGTCATGATGGCCTGGCACGTCTGGTTCGTCTGCCACACGCCCACGATGACGTAGGCGCCGAACACGATGAGCGAGGCTCCTGCAGCCAGCCCGTCGAGCCCGTCGGTGAGGTTGACGGCGTTCGACCAGGCCGTGATCAGGAAGTTCGCCCAGAGCACGAACAGGATGACACCGACGGTGGCGCCCGCGAAGGCCAGGTTGAGGTTGGTGTCCCGGGTGAACGAGATGTGGGTCGACGCAGGCGTGCGGAATGCGGAGTTCGGGAATGCGAGCGCTCCGATGGCGAACACCACCCCGATGACGCCCTGGCCCAGGATCTTCAGGCGTGGGCTGAGGCCGAGGCTGCGCTGCTGGGAGATCTTGATGAAGTCGTCGAGGAACCCCACGAGCCCGAGCCCGGTCATGAGGAACAGCACCAGGCTCGCCGACACGCTCGGCGCCTTGCCGGTCACGAGCAGCGCACCCAGCCAGCCGACGAGCGTCGCGCCGATGATGACGACGCCACCCATCGTGGGCGTCCCGCGCTTGGTGAAGTGCGCGGTCGGACCGTCCTGCCGGATGAACTGGCCATACTGCTTGCGCACGAGGTAGCGGATGAACAACGGGGTGCCGAGCAGCGCGACCAGCATGGACAGGCCGCCGGCGATCAGGACCGCCCTCACTGGGCGACGTCCTCAGCGACGGAGGCGGTGCCACCGGCCAGGAGACGGTCGCCGAGGCGCCACAACCCCGCACCGTACGACGACTTCACGAGCACCACGTCGCCCGCGCGCAGCTCGCCCTCGAGCAGCTCGACGGCCGCCTCGATGTCGTCGACGACGGCGACCTCGTCTCCCCAGGACCCCTCGAGCAGGGCGCCGTCGGCGATCGCCCGGGCCCCCGCGCCGACGACGACGGTGAGCGCGACGTTGAGGCGGACCACCTGGAGCCCGATCGACTCGTGCGCCGCGCGCGAGTCGGGGCCGAGCTCGAGCATCTCGCCGAGCACCGCCACGGAGCGCCGGTCGCGGCCGGCCAGCACCGCGAGGGCGCGCAGCGCCGCACGCATCGAGTCCGGGTTGGCGTTGTAGGAGTCGTCGATGACGGTCACGCCGTCGGGCCGGTCGACCACGTGCATGCGGTGCGGGCTGAGCGCGTCCGCGCCCGCGAGCCCGAACGCGATCGCGTCGGGCGCGAGACCCACGGCGATCGCGGCGGCCGCTGCGGCGAGCGCGTTGTGGACGTGATGCTCGCCCACGAGTCGCAGCGCCACGCGCTCGTCGTGCGTCCCGCCGTGGGGTGCCGGCGTCGCCAGCGTGAACGACGCGCGACCCGAGCGGTCGAGCCGGATGTCGCTCGCGCGTACCTGGGCGCCGACGGACTCCCCGAACGTGAGCACCTCGCCCGGCGCCAGATGACGCATCGCGACCACGCGGGGGTCGTCGGCGTTGAGCACGGCGACGCCGTCCGCCACCAGGCCGGCGACGAGCTCGGACTTGGCCCGCGCCACGCCTTCCACACCACCGAACTCACCGAGGTGCGCACTTCCGACGACGAGCACGACGGCGACGTCGGGCGGTGCGATGCCGGTCAGGTATGTCAGGTGGCCGTGGCCGCTCGCACCCATCTCGAGCACGAGGTAGCGCGTGCTCTCGTCGGCGCGCAGCACCGTCAGCGGCAGCCCGATCTCGTTGTTGAACGACAGCACCGGAGCGACGGTCGGACCGGCGGTCGAGAACATCTGCAGGAGCAGGTCCTTGGTCGTGGTCTTGCCGACCGAGCCGGTCACGGCGATGACCTGCAGGCCCGATCCCCCGGGCTCGCCGGACGCCTCGCGCAGCCGGACCAGCACCTCGCGCGCGAGGTCGCCGAGCGCGACCTCGACGTCCGGGACGACGACGGTCGGGAGCGGGGTGCCGTCCGGCGCTGCGAGCGGTCGGGTGGCGAGCACGAGGGCCGCGCCGGCGGCGACGGCCGCAACGGCGAAGTCGTGACCGTCGGAGTGCTCGCCGGGGAGCGCGACGAACAGCGCGCCGGGCTGCGCGAGCCGGGAGTCGATCACCACCGGTCCGGTGACGAGCGTCGACGAGGCGAGCCTCGACGGGTGGAGGGTGCCGCCGGTCGCGGTCGCGACCTCGGCCGCCGTGAGCGCGATCACGCCGGCGACCCCTGCGATGCCCGTCGCGCATCCGCCGCGCGCAGCACGTCGCGGTCGTTGTACCGGTGGAAGACCCCGGCGATCTCCTGGGTCGGCTCGTGGCCCTTGCCGGTGATGATGATGGTGTCCCGATCCGTCGCGAGGTCGAAGGCGTCATGGATGGCCTGGGTCCGGCTGGTGGCCTCGTGCACGTCGGCCAGGCCGGGTCGCTCGGCGCGCACGCCCGCGAGGATCTCGGCGCGGATCGCCGCAGGCTCCTCCGAGCGAGGGTTCTCGTCCGTGACGACGAGCACGTCGGCGAGACGCGCCGCGATCTGGCCCATGATCGGGCGCTTGCCGGTGTCCCGGTCACCGTCCGACCCGAACACGAGGATGAGCCTGCCCGGGGTGATCGGGCGCACCGCCTCGAGGGCGAGCACGAGCGCGTCGGGCGTGTGGGCGTAGTCGACGATGCCGAGCGGCCGCCCGTCGCCTCGTTCGACGACCCGCTCCATCCGGCCGGGGATCGCGTGGGCCGTGCCGACGGCGTCGATCGCGACCTGCAGGTCGATCCCGGCGCGGTGCGCGAGGACGACGGCGAGCGCGGCGTTCGAGACGTTGACCAGGCCCGGCAGCGGGCTCATCGCGCGGTGCTCGGTGCCGTCCGGGCCGCGCAGCGTGAACGTCGACCCGACACCGTCGAGGCCGATGTCGGCGCTCGTGACGGCCCAGTCCGCAGCTTCGCCCTCGGGAGACCCGACGTGCGTCGCGACCGACTCGACGGGGATCTGGGCCTCGGCGACCAGTCGTCGGCCCCACGCGTCGTCGACCACGACCACGCCGCGCCGCGCCTGACCGGGCGCGAACAGCCGGGACTTGTCGTGGAAGTAGCCGTCCATGTCGCCATGGAAGTCGAGGTGGTCACGCTGCAGGTTGGTGAAGCCGACGACGTCGAGCTCGAGCCCGCGCACGCGACCGAGGGCGAGCGCGTGGGACGAGACCTCCATCGTGCAGGCGGTCGCGCCGCGCTCATGAGCGAGGGCGAGGATCGACTGCACGACGGGCGCCTCGACTGTCGTGCGAGGGCTCTCGATCGCCTCGTCGCCGATCCGCAGCTCGACCGTCCCCATCACGACGGTCACGGCATGTGCTGTGCGCAGCGCCGCATCCACGAAGTAGGTGGTCGTCGTCTTGCCGTTCGTGCCCGTGACCCCGACCGTGACGAACCCCGCGGCGGGGTGGCCGTACGCCCAGGCTGCGACGGGACCGGCCAGCGCACGTGGGTCCGCGGCCACGAGCACCGGAACGCCGGCGGCTGCGGGCTCGTCGGCGAGGATCTGCGCGCCCCGCTCGTCGGTCAGGACCGCGACCGCGCCCCCGGCGAGCGCCTCGGGCGCGTAGGTCGCACCGTGCGCGTGCGCCCCGCCGAGCGCGATGAACACGTCACCGGGCTGGACGTCACCGCTGGCGACCGACACACCCGTCAGGCTGAGCGACGGGGCGATGTCGCCGCCGCGGACATCGAGGCCGAACGTGGCGAGGAGGTCGACGACCCGGTGCTCGGCGGGATGCTGGGGGCGCATCCGACCCTGGGGGGACGTCATGGGGAGAATCTACCCTGGACGCGTGCCGCCCCCGGGCGCGGCGCCTGGCGATCGGGACCGCGACGAGCGCGCGGCGGACTCACTGCCACGTCGTGGCGAACAGCTGGGCTGCCTTCCCGCTCGGCGCGATCCCGAGCTCCTGGAGTGCATACCCGGCCACGTCGCTGAACACGGGAGCAGCGACGTCGCCGCCGTAGATCGAGGACTTCGGGTTCTGCAGGATGACGCTCACGGCGATGTGCGGGTCGTCAGCCGGGACGACGCCGATGAACGACGCCGTGATGCCGTCGGGGTTGAACTTCTGCGCTGTCCCCGTCTTGCCCGCGACGCGGTAGCCCGGGATCGCCGCGCTGCTGCCCGTACCGCCGTCGACGACGCTCTCGAGCATCGTCATGACCGTGCTGGCGGTCGTCGGGGAGATCACCTGGGTCGAGGTCGCCGCGGTCGTCGGTGTGTAGGTGCCGTCGGGCGCCGTCCAGCCCTTGATCAGGTGCGGCGTGACGCGCACACCGTGGTTCGCGATCGTCGCGTAGACCTCGGTCGCCTGCAGGGCCGTCACGGAGACGGACTGGCCGAACAGGACCGCGTACTTGCTCCGCCCGTCCCACTCGTCGCTGGGGTGGAGGATGCCGGACGACTCGTTGGGCAGCTCGATGCCCGTCCGGGTACCGAACCCGAACTTCTCCAGGTAGTCGTAGCGGACCTGCTGGGGGATGTTCTGGCCCATCATGACCGTGCCGGCGTTCGACGACTCCGACAGGATGCCCGTCATCGTCAGCTTGAGCGTCGGGTGCTCGTGCGAGTCGTGGAACGTCTGGTTGTTCGACGTCGTGTACGCGTACGGCACCTCGAACTGCGTCAAGGGGTTCGCGAGGCCGGTCTCGAGGGCTGCGGCCATCGTGATGACCTTCGCGGTCGACCCCGGCTCGAACACGTCCGAGATCGCGCTCGACCCGCTCAGCTTGCCGTCCTTGGGCGCGTTCGGGTCGACCGTCCCCGAGTCTGCGAGCGCGAGGATCTCGCCCGTCCGCGTGTCGATCGCCACGATGACGCCCGAGTCGGACCCGGTGGCGGCGACCTGGGCGTCGATGGCCTCCTCGGCCTTCCACTGCAGGTCGCCCAGGATCGTCAGCTGCACGCTCGAGCCCGGGACCGAGTTGGTCTGCTGCTGGTAGCCGCCGGGGATCTCCTGACCCCCGCGACCGTGCTCGTAGACGACGGTCCCCGGCGTGCCCTGCAGCTTCTTGTCGAGGAGGGCCTCCAGGCCCGTCGCGCCGACGCCCTGCGAGTTGACCCAGCCGAGCAGGTTGCCGGCGAGCGTCTTGTTCGGGTAGATCCGCTCCGAGGTCCGTTCGGCCAGGATCCCGTCGATCCCCAGCTCGCGGATCGCGCGCCACTGCTCGGGCAGCACGCCCTTGGCGACCACCCTGTACCGGCTGTCGCCCGCGAGCTTGGCGCCGAGCTCCGCAGCGTTGGTCCCGAGGATCGGCGCGAGCAGCCCGGCCGCACCCGACGGCCCCGACACCAGCGGGTCGCTCCCCCGGACCTTCCAGGCCGCGAGGACCTTCTGATCCACCGTCAGCGTGTAGCGCTCGACGGACGTGGCGAGCTGGACACCCGTGGCGTCGGTGATCGCTCCCCGGGCAGCCAGCAGCGAGGCGGTGCTGAGCCGCTTGGCGAGCGCCTCCTGCGCGACGGCTTCGCCGCGGAACCCCTGGACGTAGACGAGCCGCGCCGCAAACACAGCGAGCACGACCAGCACTGCGACCGTGAGCAGCGCCTGTCGGCGGCGCGGGTCGCCGGTCGCCGGGAG
>DASVMA010000403.1:0-7079 GCA_036384595.1 Cellulomonas sp.
CGCGGCCGAGGTCGCCCGGCGCACCCCGGCCGACCGCAAGGGCGGCCACCTCGTCGTGCGCGCCGCGGACGGTCGCATCGTGCTGCGCGAGACCGCCCAGACCCGGCCCGAGGACGCCGACGCCGCCGCGGACATCGAGACCCACCCCTTCTTCAACACGAACAACCTGTGGCTCGACCTGCGGGCGCTCGCGGCCGAACTCGAGCGCAGCGGCGGCGTGCTCGACCTGCCGCTCATCCGCAACGACAAGACCGTCGACCCGACCGACCCGACCTCGACCCCCGTCGTCCAGATCGAGTCCGCGATGGGTGCGGCGATCGAGGTGTTCGACGGCGCCGTCGTGCTCGAGGTCGACCGGTCGCGCTTCCTCCCCGTCAAGACGACGAACGACCTGCTGGTGCTGCGCTCCGACGTCTACCGGCTGACCGACGACCAGCGGCTCGTCGCGACCGTCGACGCGCCGTACGTCGACCTCGACCCGGCGCACTTCAGGACCATCGGGGCGTTCGACCAGCGGCTGCCCACGGCGCCGTCGCTCGCCGGCGCGACGTCGTTGCGCGTGCGGGGCGACTGGACGTTCGGCCGCGACGTGGCGATCGTGGGCGACGCGGTGCTCACCGACGGCGGGGCCCCGTCGACGGTGCCCGACGGCGCGTGGGTGGGCCCGACCGGCATCGCCTGACGCCGCCGCCGGACCCACCCCGGACCGGCTCAGCTCGCAGCCGTTCCGCTGCGGGCGGTCAGGGGACGATGACCGCGCGTCCGCGCAGCGTGCCCTCGTGGAGCCGCTCGTAGGCACGAGGGGCGTCGTCGAGCGAGAAGACCTCGGTCTCGACGTGGATGGCGCCGGAGCGGGCGAGCTCGAGCACCTCGAACAGCTCGGACCGCGAGCCCCAGTACGGCGAGCGGACGGAGGCGTCGTAGGGGGTGGCGAGCACGCCCGCGTTGGCCCTGCCGCCGCCGACGCCGACCAGGACATGGTCCCCGTCGACCCGGATGACCGACTGGCCGAGGTCGATCGTCGGCTGCACGACGACGAAGTCGAAGACCGCGTCGGCCCCCTTGCCGCCCGTCACCGTCCTGATCGTGCTGGCCGCGGCGTCGTCGGACGCCACGGCGTGGTGCGCGCCGACGTCCCGGGCGAGCGCGAGCTTCTCCTCGTTGACGTCCAGTGCGATGACTGTCGCCGAGGTCAGCGCACGCAGGATCTGGATCGCCACGTGACCCAGCCCGCCGGACCCGATGACCACGGCCGTCGACCCGGGCACGAGCTTGCCGAGCGAGCCCTTGATCGCGTGGTACGGCGTCAGGCCGGCATCGGTCAGCGACACGTTGGCCACGGGGTCGAGGTCTCCCAGGGGCACGACGTGGCGGGCGTTGTCCACGATCATGTACTCGGCCATGGAGCCGGGGGCGCCGAGCCCGGGAGGGGCGATGCCCTCGGCGGCGGCGTTCTCGCAGTAGTTCTCCTTGCCCTGCGCGCACGCGTAGCAGCGGCCGCAGCCCCACGGCCCGTACACCGCGACCGAGTCGCCGAGCTGCAGGCCGGTCACGCCGTCGCCGAGCTTGTCGACCACGCCGGCACCCTCATGACCGAGGGTCAGGGGCAGGCCGTAGATGTACTGCTCGGCGGGGAGACCCATGATGAACGCGTCGGAGTGGCACACGCCCGCGGCGGTGACCTTGAGCCTGATCTGACCGGGTCCGGGCTCGGGGGTGTCGACGTCGACGACCTCGGGCGGCGATCCGATCGTGCGGTACTGCAGTGCCTTCATGATCTTCCCTTCCGATGAGGGATGTGACTGCTCTCGCCGGCGACCCGGCACCGTCCACTCTGCTCCTTCTCGGCAGCAGACGACGCGGGCCGCGGGCGGATTCTGCGCACCTGTCAGCGCGACGGTGCCGCGGCCTCCATGGCCTGCTGGGCCTCGACCGCGATCGCGCGCATGGCCTGCTCGGCGCGGGCGGCGTCGCGGGTGGCCACGGCCTCGGCGACGTCGGCGTGGAGGCGGATCGCGGTGGGCTCGGGGTGCGCGGGCATGAGGTCGTGGTGCGTCCGGCCGGCCAGGACCTCGCTGACGACCGAGGAGAGCGCAGCGAACATGTCGTTGCCCGACGCGGCGAGCAGGACGCGGTGGAACTGGATGTCGTGCTCGAGGTAGGCCTCGAGGTCGCCCTGGCGTCCTGTCACCGACATGCCGATGACGGCCGCGGTGAGCTCGCCGCACTGCTCGGGGGTCGCATGGATGGCGGCGAGGGCGGCCGCGACGGGCTCGACCCCGCGGCGCAGCTCGCTGAGCGTCCGGAGCTGGTCGGCGCGGTCGGGTCCGGCGAGCCGCCACCGGACGAGGCGAGGGTCGAACGCGTTCCACTCGGAGCGCGGGCTGACCGTGACGCCGACGCGGCGACGGGTGGTGACGACCTGCAGCGACTCGAGCACCTTGACGACGTCGCGGGCCACGGTCCTCGAGACCCCGTACTGCTGCGAGATCTCGTCGATCGTGATCACGTCGCCCTCGGCGAGCTCGCCCGAGACCAGGGCGGGTCCGAGCGTCGAGAGCACGCGCTCGTGCAGCCCGCTCGCAGTCGCCGTGGCTGTCACGGGCCCATTGTGCATGATATGCCCCGGCTTCGCTCATAGGTCACATCTAAGGAGCCACAGGATTTGCTTTCGTATGATCAATGAGTCATCCTCCTTGAGGCGCTCGATCTGGCGCACTGGACCTCAGAGCTGAGGAGAGCGAGCATGGACGGACCAACCCCTGGACGGCCTCCGCTGGTCGTGGTCATGGGTGTGGCTGGCTCGGGGAAGTCGACCGTCGGCCAAGCACTCGCCGACAGGCTCGGCGTGGACTTCGCCGACGCCGACGCCTTCCACAGCGCGGCGAGCATCGCCAAGATGGCCTCGGGCCACCCTCTCGACGACGACGACCGCGCGCCGTGGCTCATCGCCATCGGTGGGTGGCTCGCCGATCACGACGAGCAGGGCGGCGTCGTGGGCTGCTCGGCGCTCCGCCGTCGCTACCGCGACGTGCTCCGGGCGGCGGCGCCTCGCCTGACCCTGCTGCACCTCGACGGCGACCCCGCTGTCCTGACGCAGCGCATCGCCGAACGGCCGGGGCACTTCATGCCGGCCTCGCTCATCACGTCCCAGCTCGAGACGCTCGAGCCGCTCGAGCCCGACGAGCTCGGCCGGTCAGCAGACCTCACCACCCCGGTCGATGACCTCGTCACCGACTTCATCACCCGCCTCAACCTCACAGGAGCACGCCCATGAGATCGACCGCCCTGGCCACCGCCGCCCAGGCGCTGACCAATGCTGGCAGCACCCAGCTGGTCTTGGCCGCGCTGATCGGCATCGCCGTCATCGTCGTGCTGATCACGAAGTTCAAGCTCCACCCGTTCCTGTCCCTCACGATCGGCTCGATCAGCGTCGGGGCGCTCGCGGGGATGAAGCTGCAGGACTCCCTGACCAGCTTCGGCAGCGGGGTCGGATCCACCGTCGCCGGCGTGGGCACGCTCATCGCGCTGGGCGCGATGTTCGGCCGACTGCTTGCCGACTCGGGTGGTGCCGACCAGATCGTCGACACGATCATCCGCCGCGCCACCGCGCGGAGCCTGCCGTGGGCCATGGCCCTGGTGGGCGCGTTGATCGGCCTGCCGATGTTCTTCGAGATCGGGCTCGTCCTGCTGATCCCGGTCATCCTGCTCGTCTCGCGCCGGTCGGGGCTGCCTCTCCTGCGGATCGCCGTCCCCGCGCTCGCGGGGCTGTCGGTCATGCACGGGCTCGTGCCGCCGCACCCTGGACCCCTCGTGGCGATCGCGGCGCTGAACGCCAACCTGGGCATCACGATGGCGCTCGGCGTGCTCATCGCGATCCCTGTCGTCATCCTCGCCGGCCCGGTGCTCGCGAAGCACGTGGCCCGCTGGGTCCCCATCGCGGCCCCGGCCCTGTTCGTCACGAGCGGCGCTCCTGCCGCCGCAGCCCCGCGGATCGGTGAGCGGACGAGCGGAGGCGCGGGTACCGGCGTCGACGTCGAGACCCTGCTCCCCGAGGTTGAGGTCGAGACACGTCGGCCGAGCTTCGCGACGACCCTGTCCACGGTCCTGCTCCCCGTCGTCCTGATGATGGGCAAGGCCCTCGTGGACATCTTCCTGCCGGCCACGAGCAGCCTCCGCATGTCCCTCGACTTCATCGGGACGCCGCTCGTCGCGCTGCTGCTCGCCGTGCTGGTCGCGATGTTCACCTTCGGCCGCGGCTCGGGCATGAACCTTCAGCAGATCGCCGGCTCGCTCGAGAAGTCGCTGCCGCCGATCGCCGGGATCCTGCTGATCGTCGGCGCAGGTGGCGGGTTCAAGCAGACCCTGGTCGACACCGGGATCGGCAGCGTGCTCGCCAAGGCCATCGCCGGCAGCAGCGTGTCGCCGCTCCTGCTCGCCTGGGTGGTCGCCGTGCTGATCCGCCTGGCGACGGGATCCGCGACGGTCGCCACCGTCACGGCCTCCGGCATCCTGGCGCCGCTCGCCCTGACCCTCTCGGCCGGTCACACGTCGCTGCTCGTGCTCGCCATCGGGTCGGGGTCGCTGTTCTTCAGCCACGTGAACGATGCGGGTTTCTGGCTGGTCAAGGAGTACTTCGGCATGACGGTCGGAGAGACGATCCGCAGCTGGTCGGTCATGGAGACCGTCATCTCGGTGGCCGGGCTCGTGCTCGTGCTGCTGCTCGGCATCGTCATCTGATCTCTCGCAGTGCGACAGAGGCCCGCGTCCTGCACCCTGCAGGGCGCGGGCCTCTGTCGCGCGTCGCAGCGGACAGAACGGCCGCAGGCAAGGGCCGAACGTCCCTGGCTGCGACCCCGCAGCGGATTAGCGTGAAAGGCGTGTGACGCCGGCAACGCCGGCTCGACAAGCGAGTCGAGCGCCCGACGCGCGTCCTTCGGAGGTCAACGATGACCGTGTATGCACCCCCTGGAACCGCCGACAGCATCGTCGACGTGCATCCCCGCTACGAGAACTTCATCGGTGGCAAGTGGGTGGCACCTCGCGCCGGCGAGTACATGGACGACCTCACGCCCGTGACCGGCACGCTCATCTGCCAGGTGCCGAAGTCGGATGCGTCCGACGTCGAGGACGCACTCGACGCGGCGCACGAGGCCTTCCTGACCTGGGGCAAGACCACGCTCACCGAGCGAGCGGCGGTGCTCAACAAGATCGCCGACCTGATCGACATGCACCGCGAGGAGCTGGCCGTCGCCGAGACGTGGGAGAACGGCAAGCCCGTCCGCGAGACCCTCGGAGCCGACATCCCGCTCGCGGCCGACCACTTCCGCTACTTCGCGGCCGCGACCCGCGCGTGGGAGGGCACGAGCACCGAGATCGACGCCAAGACCGTCTCGTACGAGTTCCACGAGCCGCTCGGCGTCGTCGCCCAGATCATCCCGTTCAACTTCCCGCTGCTCATGGCTGCGTGGAAGATCGCCCCGGCGCTCGCGGCCGGCAACTGCACGATCGTCAAGCCCGCGTCGCCGACGCCCTGGTCGATCCTCAAGCTCATGGAGATCATCGGCGACGCCGTCCCCGCGGGTGTGATCAACATCCTGACGGGCCCCGGTGCCTCGATGGGCAAGGCGCTCGCGACGAGCCCGCGGATCGCGAAGATCGGCTTCACCGGTGAGACGACGACCGGCAGGCTGATGATGCAGTACGCGGCCGAGAACATCATCCCGGTCACCGCCGAGCTCGGCGGCAAGAGCCCGAACATCTTCTTCAGCGACGTGATGGCGCACGACGACGCGTTCCTCGACAAGGCCATCGAGGGTCTCGTGCTCTTCGCGTTCAACAAGGGCGAGGTCTGCACGTGCCCGTCGCGTGCCCTCGTCCAGGCCGACATCTACGACGCGTTCATGGAGCGCGTCCTGGTGCGCATGAAGGCGATCAAGCAGGGCAACCCGCTCGACACCGAGACGATGGTCGGTCCGCAGGTGTCGATCACGCAGCTCACGAAGATCTCGGGCTACGTCGACATCGGTCGCAGCGAGGGCTGCGAGGTCCTGGCGGGCGGCGCGCCGGCGACGATGGACGCGCCCTACGACGGCGGGTACTACTACCAGCCGACGATCCTCAAGGGTGAGAACTCGATGCGGGTCTTCCAGGAGGAGATCTTCGGCCCGGTGCTTGCGGTCACGACGTTCACCGACGAGGCGGACGCGCTCCGGATCGCCAACGACACGAAGTACGGCCTCGGCGCCGGCGTCTGGACCCGCGACGGCAACCGCGCCTACCGCATGGGCCGGGGGATCCAGGCCGGCCGCGTGTGGACGAACTGCTACCACAACTACCCGGCCGGAGCGGCTTTCGGCGGGTACAAGATGTCGGGCATCGGCCGCGAGAACCACAAGATGATGCTCGAGGAGTACAGCCAGAACAAGAACCTGCTCGTCAGCTACGACGAGGAGGCGATGGGTCTGTTCTGAGCAGCTCGCGCTGACGCGGGCCCTTCCGCAGAGCGGCGCGGGAGGGCCCGCGTCGTCGCGCGCCGGGGTCGTGGCTGTTCTGTCGAGCGCGACGGGTGGCGGGGCGGTCGGGGCGGCTCGGCGGATCACGGGTTGCGGGAAGGCATACCCCCTGGGGTATAGTCGAACTACCAACCGAACGATCCGAGGAGTCACCTGTGTGCAGTCCCGCCCGTTGCCCCCGTTGCGGCAAGGTCACCTGGTCCGGCTGCGGCATGCACGTCGATGCCGTCATGTCGAGCGTCCCGCCCGCGCAGCAGTGCACCTGCCGCTGACCGACCTGAGGCGAGCCCCCGCGAGCGCGGGCCGAGCGCGGCTGACATGTCCGTCGACCTGACCGGACGTCCCCGCTCGGCAGCCCGTCGCGCCCGATGGCCGGCGCGTCGACTCGTGACGGCCGCCGTCGCAGCCCCGCTGCTGGTCACGCTCCTCGTCGCCACGTCCGGGGGATGGGGGCCGGCGGCCGCTCCCGGCTGGATCGTGCTCGTGGCGCTGACGGCGCTGGTCGTCGCGACCACGGTCGCGACGTACGTGCCGCTGCCGGGGACAGGTCGTCGGCTCGAGGTC
>DASVMA010000404.1:0-5566 GCA_036384595.1 Cellulomonas sp.
CGAGGACGGCCGCCCCCGCGGCCGCCGCCCAGGCCGGCGGCACCCCGAGCACGGAGGCGACGACGAAGCCGACCAGGGTGGCCCCGACGAGCGTCACGCTCAGCCGGGACACGGTCGACGTCGCACCGGGGGTCCGTCGGCGCGCATCGCCGGTACGACCGTGCGACGGCAGTGCGACGCCGAGATCGGTGCGGAAGAACAGCCGGAGCACCACGTACTCGACCGCGACGACCGCGACCCACGGCAGCGCCATGAGGGCGCCGAAGCGCGAGAACGACAACCCGCTCGCCGTGAACGCGAGCAGGTTGGTCAGGTTCGAGACCGGCAGGAGCAGCGACGCCGAGTTGGCCAGGTGCGTGCACGCGTAGACGTACGGCTTGGGGCGCACGCCCGCGCGTGCGGCGGTCGCGAACACGACGGGGGTCAGCAGCACCACGGTCGCGTCCAGGCTCAGCACCGCGGTGACGAGCGAGGCGACGACGAAGACCGCGACCAGGAGCCGCTGGGGTCGTCCGCGCGCGACGCGGGCCATGAGCGCACCGGCTGCGACGAACAGACCCTCCGCGGCGCACAGGTGGGACAGCACCAGGACTGCCGCGAGGAACGCGACCACCGGGAACAGCGTCCGGACCTCGGACCATGCGGCGGTCGGCGTCACCGCACCCACCAGGACGACCCCGACGGCCGCCGGCACGGCCGCGACCGCCTCCGGCCAGCCGCGCGGCCGGGCGACGGCGAACCCGAGGACACCCACGAGCAGCGCGACGGCGACGAACGGCGCAATGCTGGTCACTCCGCTCCCACCCTGCCGTCCTCTCGCCGCGACCCTGGTCCACGTGACCCTATGCGGGCACGACGCAGGCCGCCCGCTCCGATCGTTCCGGCGAGAGCGGCCTGCGTGGAGCCGTCAGATCAGCGGGTGCCGGTCATGGCGGCCCAGGTGAGCGGACCGACGACCCCGTCGGCCCGAAGCCCGTGCGCCGCCTGCCAGGCCCGGACTGCCGCCGTGGTCTTCCGGCCGAACCGACCGTCGGCGGCGAGGCCCACGATCCGCTGGACGACGCCGACGGACGAGCCTCTCGCGCCCTGCTGGATTCCTCGGGCGACCTGCGCCGCGGGGATCGATGTCACGGTGACGGGCGCCACGCCCGGCCCACCGTTGGCGACGTCCACGATCGACGCCCAGGTCAGCGGGCCGACGACGCCGTCCGCGACCAGGCCGTGCGCACGCTGGAACGCCCGGACGGCGGCGCGCGTGCCGTTGTCGAACGTCCCGTTCGGCGTGCTGCCGACGACCCGCTGGATGATCACGACGGCGCCACCCGAGGCGCCCTTGCTGATGCCCTTGGCGATCGTCGAGGCCGGGATGGCATCGGCGGACAGGACCGGCGCCGGGGGCGTCGCCGCGGGTGCGACCACGGGCGTCACGGCGGGAGTCTCCACGGGCGTCACGACGGGCGTCGCGACGACGTCCCACGCGTAGTCGAGCGCGGAGAAGAGTCCGCCGCGCTCGACGACGACGCGGATCGTGTGGCGCCCCACCGACAGACCGGTGAGGTCGATCGACGTGCCAGTGACGTACTCGGGAGACGCGCTCTGCGCGCCCTCGGGCAGGTCCAGCACGTAGGAGACGGCGTCACCCGCCCCGTCGGTCGCGATCGCGAGGTGCGCGGACGTCGACGTCGTGGTCGCCTCCGGCTTGGCGACCCACGAGATCACGGGTGCCACCGCAGCGACGACGGGCGCCAGCGTGGTCCAGGTGACGGACTGCGCGTCGGAGGTGTTCCCGACCTCGTCGCGCGCCGTCACCGACACGGAGTGCTCGCCGACCGCGCCCGCCGGGACCTCGAGCACGTCGTCGGGGCCTTGCGGTCCCGTGATGGCATGGCCGTCGAGTGCGTAGGAGTACGAGCCGAAGGAGGCGTCGTCACTCGTGAGCTGGATCGCGACCGTGTCATCGACGTGCACCGTCGAGAGGTCGGTCTGGGGCACCAGGTCGAACGCGGGGGCGGCGGTGTCGAGCGTGAAGGCGATGGCCTGCACGGCGGAGTCGGCCTGTGCGTCGGTCACGGTGACCGTGACCTCGTATGACCCGTCCGCGAGTCCCGTCAGGGTGATGGGGATGGTGGGGTCCGACCACGGGTACTGCTGGCCGTTGACGTCGACGACCGCGCTCACGGGCGCCGCCGCGCCGGCCGTGTTGTCGACGATGGTGAGCTGCGGCGGCAGGTTCACGGTGCCGGACGGCCCCTCGAGCGTGAAGTCCGGGATGGCGACCGGGGACGCCATGGCCGGCACGGTGACGCCGGCGGTGATCGCCGCGGCGATGACGGCGACGGCGGTGACTCGAGCGGCGCGGGACGCAGACAAGCGTGCAGACATACGGGTGGTGCCCTCCTGTGCGGACCGCCCCGTGGGCAGGAAGGCCTCTTCCTCCCCTATCGGCACCTCTGACCAGGACTTTCGTCCCTTGTGGTCGGCAATGTCGGCCGTCCGGGTGAAGTCGTGCCGCTGATGAAGAGCCGCTCGCCGATCTCACCGTTCGACAGGCCGGCGCCGACGAGGGTCGTGACCACGCGCTCGCGTGGGGTCAGCTCGCTCAGGCCGTCCGGCACCGTCCGTGCCTGCAGCCGGGGCTGCGACAGGAACCGTGCGACGGTCTGCCCCCTGAGACTAGGACCGCGGGACGTCCAGCAGGGCCTCACCAGGTGTCGAAGGCCGATCCCTGTCGAGTCCGCTGCGGCCGGCGGTCCGAGCGATGCCGCTCAGCCCGGTGACCGTTCGAGCTGCAGCTGGGTCTCGGTCGTCGCGAAACCGACCGACCGGTAGATGTCGATCGCGTGATAGCCGGGGTCGGCGACCATGACCAGGGTCGACGCACCGAGCTCGGTCAGGCCGTAGCTGCTGACGTGGTGGACGAGCGTCCCGGCCAGGCCTCGGCCACGCGCGCCGGGATGGGTGTCGACGCTCTGGAACCGGGCGACACCCGACCCATCGGAGAACAGACCCATCCCGGAGAGCATCCGACCGTCGACGAACGCGCCGAACCAGGATCCGCAGCCGGCCTCCTGCAGCGCGCCCATCGCCGCCATCTTGCGGGCCAGGAACTCGCGATGACCGACCGGCTCCCGGTCGGGCGCGTTGGCGAGCTGGAGCGCGATCGCGGCGTCCCGATCACCACGATCGGTGAGGTCGAGGGCGCGGCAGGTGGCGTCGTGGTTGGGGTGCGGTGGCTCGCGGACGGACGAGGCAGTCATCACGGCGCTGACGTCGACCGTGTACCCGGCAGCAGCGAACTCGCCGCAGTCGGCCACCTCGCCACGGGCGCCGTCGACGCCGAAGGTGCGATGCGATGCCTCGGGGAGCTCGTGGGCGAACGTCGTCTCCCAGCGCTGGACGTCGCCGCGACCGGGTATGTCCCGGAAGAGGACGAAGTTGCCCCACCAGAACTCGGGGTTGCCCGGGGTGCGGACGACCAGATGATCGCCGCGGTCCTCGACCTCGCTGCCCTGCAGGGTCAGCAGCATGATGTCGGTACGGAAGCCCAGCGAGGTGATGCGCACGGTGCCGACCCTGGCGACGCTCGGTCAGAGCCCCTGCCAGGCCGGCTTCGCCGCGTACGTGCTGCGGAAGTAGTCGGCGAGCTGCAGCCTGCCGGCGGCCGCGGGGTCGATGAGGACGCTCACGTGCGGGTGGTGCTGCAGGATCGTCGCCGGCCACATGGCACTGACGGAACCCTCGACGAGGTGGTGGATCGCCTCGGCCTTGGCCCGCCCGCTCGCGATGAGCACGATGTGCCGCGCGCTCATGATGGTGGCGAGGCCCTGGGTCAGACAGTGCCGCGGCACGGCATCGACGTCACCGTCGAAGAACCGCGCGTTGTCCGCGCGCGTCTGGTCGGTCAGCGTCTTGATCCGCGTGCGGGACGCGAGTGACGAGCCGGGCTCGTTGAACCCGACGTGGCCGTCCGTGCCGATCCCGAGGATCTGCAGATCGACCCCGCCGGCTGCGGCGATCGACGCCTCGTACCGCACGCATGCTGCGGCGATGTCCTCGGCCAGACCGTCCGGCCCCTGGACCGCGTCGGGCGCGAAGTCGACCCGCGAGGCGATCTCGTCCTCGATGACGTTCCGGTAGCGCTCCGGGTGGTCGGCCGGCAGCCCGACGTACTCGTCGAGCAGGAACCCGCGGGCGTGCGCGAACGACACCCGACCCTCCTGGTAGCGCCGGACGAGCTCGTCGTAGATGCCGAGCGGGCTCGAACCCGTGGCGAGGCCGAGCACGGCCGCGGGCTTGGCGGCGAGCAACGACTCGATCGCCCCCGCCGCGAGCGCGACCAGCTCCTCGGGTGCTGCGATCACAACCTCCATGTCACTGCCCTCTCTCGTCGGACTTCTGATGGTCGTTCGAGCCGGTCGCGCCGACGCCCAGCGGCACGACGGCGCCCGCGCGCCGGACGCCCAGCACCCGCAGGTCGTCGTCGGTCAGCACGATGTCGGCTCGGCGCCCGGCCTCGAGCGCCCCGATCGTGTCGTCGCCGAGCACCGTGGCCGGGGTGGTCGCGGCGGCGCGCACGGCCTCCACGAGCGGAACCCCGCCGGCGACGGTGGTCCGCACGACGTCGAGCAGGTGCGCGGTGCCGCCGGCGATCGACCCGCCGTGCGTCAGCCGGGCCACCCCCTCTGCCACCGTGACGTCCTGCGAGCCGAGGCGGTAGGCGCCGTCGGGCATGCCGGCCGCGGCCATCGCGTCCGTCACAAGCGCGATGTTGTCCGCGCCGACCAGGCTGAAGATGCTCTGGACCAGCTCCGGGGCGACGTGCGTGCCGTCGCCGATCAGCTCGACGACCGCCTCGCCGCGGGCGGCCCACGCGAGGAACACCGGGATCGGGCCCGGGTCCCGGTGCGTCAGCGGGCGCATGCCGTTGAACAGGTGGGTCACGGTGGCCCGGCCCGAGCGGCGACCGGGCGTGGCCGCCAGCCGCGTGCCGGCGTCCGTGAGGGCGTCGGACGTCTGGCGCCAGCTCGCGTCGGTGTGCCCGAAGCTGGGCAGGGCGCCCGCGTCGATCAGTGCGTCGACGACGGCGCCCACCCCCGGCGCCTCCGGGGCGATCGTCATCGTCACGAGGTGCCCGCGCGCCAGCGTCGCGAGCTCGCGCGTGAGGTCGGCGTCGGGTGCCTGGATCAGCGCCGGGTCCTGCGCGCCGCACCGCACGGTCGACACGAACGGGCCCTCGAGGTGGATGCCGGCGATCTCGCCCGCGTCCGCGAGCGCGGCGAGCACCGTGACCCGCTGGCGCAACGTGTCTGGCGCCGCGGTGACCAACGAGGCGACGAGCGTCGTGGTGCCGTGGGCCCGGTGCTCGTGCACGGCGACGAGCGCGTCCTGCGGCGTGGTCGCGTCGGGGTAGCTCGCGCCGCCGCCACCGTGCGTGTGGACGTCCACGAGGCCGGGGAGCAACGTGACCGGGTGCTCGGACGGGTCCGGGATGCCCGACCAGCCCGCGGCCGCGGCGTGCGCGGCGTGACCGACCCACGCGATCGTCTCGCCGTGGACGACGACGATG